>JAUVDE010000168.1 GCA_030595485.1 Draconibacterium sp. | reverse complement strand
TCGGGTGTTACTTTTATTTCGGTGCCAGGTGAAGTGGGGAATTCTGCTTTTTCGTACCTGCAATTTGTTTTCGGAAATATTGTTGGTTATTGGCTGGTAGCAGGAATTCTATTGCCACTTTATTACAAGCTGAATTTAGTTTCAATTTATTCTTTTCTAGAACAGCGCTTTGGGGGTCAGTCTTATAAAACAGGTTCTTTCTTTTTTCTAATTTCAAAATTAATTGGTGCAGCATTTCGTTTGTTCTTGGTGGCAGGTGTGCTGCAAATTGCCTTTTTCGATGCCTTTAATATTTCTTTTACATTAACCGTAATTGTAACCATTGCATTAATTTGGGTTTATACTTTTCGAGGAGGAATTAAAACCATTGTTTGGACCGATACTTTACAAACTTTATTTTTAGTAAGTGCGGTAATTTTTACCATTGTTGCTATTTCGAAAAGCCTCAATCTCGATTTTGGTGAATTGGTTAAGGAAATCTCACTAGATCCGAATTCTCAGATTTTCTTTTGGGATTGGCGTACGGGAGATAATTTCTTTAAACAGTTTTTTGCAGGAATATTTGTCACTATCGTAATGGTTGGCATGGATCAGGATATGATGCAAAAAAACCTTACATGCAAAAATAAACGCGAGGCACAGAAAAATATGTTAGTGTTTAGCGCCTCATTTTTAATTACGAATTTACTGTTTTTGAGTCTTGGTGTGATGCTTTATATTTTTGCTGCAAAAAATGGAGTTTCCATTCCTGAAAGCACCGACGATTTATATCCGCTTCTCGCATTAAGCTATTTTGGATTACCGGTTGGTATTGCATTTCTGTTGGGGATTACTGCCGCCGCCTATTCCAGTGCCGACTCTGCTTTAACTGCGCTTACTACATCATTCAGCATCGATTTCCTGAAAATTGAACGCTATGAAGAAAAGAAACGACAACGAATAAAAATGTGGTCTCACCTTCTGTTTTCTGTTCTTTTAATTGTTGTTATTCTTTTGTTCAAGGCTATAAACGACCAAAGTATTGTGAAAGCAGTTTTTACAGTTGCAGGTTATACTTACGGCCCCATTCTTGGCTTGTTTGTTTTTGGAATGTATTCAAAGCGAACTGTTAACGATAAGTGGGTTCCGCTGGTTGGTATTTCAGCTCCGGTAATTTGCTTTTTTATCGCTAATTATTCCGAAATATTATTTAATGGGTACAAGTTTGGGTTTGAGCTCCTCATTTTAAACGGTCTTATTACAATTGGAGGTTTGTTACTTGTATCTAAAAAAGATGCTGCATAATACTAAGGTTTGTGAAGAAATGTTAAAAATTGTAAATGTATTTTTTATATTTGTATAATAACTGTGAAGGAAAACCGTTATTACTTTTTAACACTTAAACGATTTGGTTAGATATCTACTTCAAATATTAGCGGTAGCTGTAATTTTTGTCTCGCTGTTTTCATGCGAAGATGAGGGGTATATGTCATCACCAAATGCCCAATTGAATTTTTCTGTTGACACCATCACTTTCGATACTATATTTACGACGATTGGTTCTACAACTCAGCGTTTTACAGTTCAGAATCCGTATGATGAAAATGTATTGATTTCGAGGATACGATTGGCAGGTGGCGATTTATCTAACTTTAGGTTGAATGTGAATGGTATTGTTGGAAATGAGCTTTACGAAGTAGAAGTACCAGCGCAAGACAGCATTTATATTTTTGTTGAGGTTACAATTGACCCTAATGGCCAGAATCTTCCGATGGTGGTTCAAGATTCGATAGAGTTCACTACAAATACGAATTTTCAGAATATAAAATTGATTGCTTATGGGCAAGATTTCACCTTGATTAAAGGTGAAGTATTGGAAACTCAAACCTGGACGGCTGAGAAACCTTATTTGGTTTACGATTATGCCTATGTTGATAGTGTGTCAACCTTGACAATAGAAGCGGGAGCCAAAATTTATTTTCATAAAGATGCAGGTTTGTATATTCGGGGAACTGTTATTGCCGATGGTACTTTTCAAAACCCAATTCAATTTCTTGCTGATAGGTTGGAGCCTTCGTACGAAAATATTCCCGATCAATGGGTGGGTATTCGGTTGTATTCAGGAAGCCACGATAATATTTTTAATTTTTCAACCATTAAAAATGCCAATATTGGACTACAAGTTGGAACGATTGAAAACGAAGGTTTTGCATCGCTTGAGTTAACAAACTCGAAAATTGAGAACATGGCTTACGCTGGTTTGTTTGCTATGAAATCGAAAATTTATGGCTACAACAATGTTATTGCTAATTGTGGTTTTTATGCCGCGGCTTTATTGGTTGGCGGCGAATACGAGTTTTATCACACGACCATTGCCAACTATTGGGGAAATTATGCATCAAAAGTGCGTGCAACTCCATCACTGGTAATCTCTAATGTTTTAGTTGTTGAAGATGGTAAAGGTGGAAAGGTTTCATATAATGGCGATTTGAAAAAAGCAACTTTCGGAAATAGTATTATTTATGGTAATATTACGAATGAGATAGAGCTTGGTGATAATGGTGAAAACGAGTTTAATTTCTACTTTGACCACTGTATTTTACAGGTGCCCGACACGCTAAATACAGGCGATAAAAAACATTATAACGAGGTTTGGAAAGGTCCTTTATTCGATCCGCAATTTGTTGATCCTTATGATGACTTTTCTTATGAATTAGACAGCCTATCCGCAGCCATTGACATTGGCACAATTGACTATGGGAAACTGTTCACTAAAGACCTTTTAAATAAGAATCGCACCGGCGATGATGGTCCTGATTTAGGAGCATACGAATACGTTGGAAAAGATGATGAAAACTAGTTTTGTTTTTATACTATCATTTGTATTATCTCTTAATTCTTCTGCACAAACACAATCAAAAGAGTATTCCTTCCTTTTTTATAATGTCGAGAATTTATTCGATGTAAAAGATGATTCGCTTACACTTGACGAAGAATTTACTCCGGATGGTGCAAGACATTGGAACTACAAAAAGTTAGAACGAAAACTACTAAATACTTCCAAAGCAATTATAGCTGCAGCCGAATGGGAAATGCCAACAATTATTGCTTTAAGTGAAGTTGAAAATAGATATGTGTTAGAACAGTTACGAAATGAAACTCCTCTTAAAGCAACACCCTACAAAATAATTCATAAAGAATCGCCTGATTTTAGAGGGATTGATGTTGCATTGTTTTATAATTCTGAGGAATTTTACCCACTGAAGTATGAATATATTCCTATGCGAATGAAAAGTGGGGATGTTCGAAAAACGCGCGAAATTCTTTATGCCTCTGGAATATTGGGTGGTGTTGATACGGTCCATATTTTTGTAAATCACTGGCCTTCGAGATATGGAGGATTGATGGAAACCAGAGAATTACGAAATGACGCAGCAGCGTTGTTACGCAATAAAGTTGATTTGTTAATGGAAGAGACTCCGACAGCAAAAGTCATTATTCTGGGTGATTTTAACGATCAGCCGAAGGATGAAAGTATTGAAGTGTATTTAAAAGCGAAATCTGTTTTCTTAGGAATTGATGGGACTGAATTATATAATCTTTCAGAAACCTGGGGAGAGGGTGGCGAAGGAACTTTAAAGTATCAATCGCAGTGGTTTGTTTTTGATCAGATAATTGTGTCTGGGAATTTGCTGAATGCATCGGAAGGATTATTTACAACACCTCAATTGGCCAGCATTTGTAAACTACCCTTCTTAATTGAAGAGGACAAAACTCATGGAGGAGAAAAGTTATTTCGAACTTACAGTGGCTTTAGATACAATGGTGGTTTTAGTGACCATTTCCCAATTTTGTTAAAATTGCGGGTTCGTTAGTTTTTTTGCGATAGACCCAATTCTTTTGCCTTGTTCATCATAAATGCAAAAGCTTCTTCGTAGTTGTTATGAATTTCTCCATCTAAAATCGCATCTTTAATTGCATCCTTAATCATGCCAACTTCACGGCATGGAGTTAAGTCAAAAGCTTTCATAATAAGTTCTCCATCAACCGGAGGCTCAAAATTTCGTACGGCATCTTTCTCTTCAATCTCTTGTAGCTTTTCACGAACTACTTTGAAGTTTTTCATATAGCGCTTTACTTTCTCAGCATTTTTCGAAGTAATGTCAGCTTCACAAAGTGTCATTAAGTCATCAATGTCATCGCCAGCTTCAAATAGCAAGCGGCGAACTGCGGAATCGCTTACAACATCTTCAGAAAGTACAATGGGGCGCATATGTAGTTGTACCATCTTTTGAACATACTTCATCTTTTCGTTTAAAGGAAGTTTCATCCGTCTGAAGATTTTAGGAATCATCTTCACACCTACAAAATTGTGTGCATGAAATGTCCAGCCTTGTCCGTCAATAAACTTTTTAGTGGCTGGTTTGGCAATATCGTGCAGTAGTGCCGACCACCGTAACCAAAGGTTATCTGTATTTGGTACAATTCTGTCGAGGACCTCCAAAGTATGATAGAAATTGTCTTTGTGTCCGACTCCCTGAATACGTTCAACACCTTTCATCTCTTGAAGCTCAGGGAAAATAATTTGCAATAAACCCGACTCTTCCAGCAACTTCCAACCTTTCGAAGGTTTCGGAGCCATCATTATTTTGTTTAGCTCATCGATAATGCGCTCGGCTGAAACAATTTTAATGCGGTCTTTATTTTTTGCAATCGACTGCAAAGTAGTAGCTTCAATTTCAAAGTTAAGCTGTGTTGCAAATCGTATGGCTCTGAGAATTCTTAAGGGATCATCAGAAAAAGTAATATCAGGGTCAAGCGGTGTTTTAATCGTTTCCCGTTCTAAATCGGCAACACCATCAAAAGGATCTAAAAGTGCTCCAAAATTGGCTTGGTTTAAGCTTAACGCCAAGGCATTAATCGTAAAGTCCCTGCGGTTTTGGTCATCTTCCAAAGTGCCATCTTCAACAATCGGTTTTCTCGAACTCCGGTTATACGATTCTTTACGAGCGCCAACAAACTCTATTTCCATGTCTTTGTATTTAAGCATGGCCGTACCAAAATTTTTAAATACACTAACGCGCGGTCGTGGCTTTAAACTTTTTGCCACTTGGTTTGCCAATTCAATACCACTGCCAATGGTAACTATGTCAATGTCTTTCGAAGGACGTTTTAAGTACAAGTCACGCACATATCCACCAATCACATAGGTTTCCATTTGGAGGCGGTCGGCAACAGCCGATATTTCATGAAATATTTGTTGATCCAATTTTTTGCTCATCTGTCAAAAGCGTAATCTCTTATTGCTGAATTCCTGACAATTCTGTGAAAATCGTGACAAAATTACAATTATTTACTTGATTTTTAGTGCTAACTTGTGAAATGAACAATTATGGTATTATATTTGATATATAGAAACATAGATATATAGATATTTGAAATAATAAAATAGAAAATCATGTTAGAACATTTAACAAAAGAAACATTTAAAGAGAAAGTCTTTAATTTTGAGGCTAATAAAGAGTGGAAATACGAAGGCTCAACACCTTGTTTAATTGATTTTTATGCCGATTGGTGTGGCCCGTGTAAAACGGTAGCTCCTATGCTTGATGAATTGCAAGCAGAATACGGCGACAGTATTGTTATTTATAAAGTTGATACTGAGGCTCAGCAGGAATTAGCAGGAATGTTTGGCGTACAAAGTATTCCTTCGTTATTGTTTGTACCTAAGGAAGGACAGCCTCAAATGGCAATGGGGGCTTTACCAAAACAAACTTTCGAAAAGGCAATTGCCGATGTACTTAAAGTAGAAAAGCCACAAGCTAATTAAGAATTTCAAGAATTTTTTCAAGCTGGATACCACGGGAGCCTTTTATTAAAATGTTCCCGTTTTTTATTGGTTTTTTCTCAAGGTGCGAAAATAAGTCTATTACATTTGCAAAGGTTTTTATTGTTGAATTCTTGCCTGCTTTTACAAATTCAGCACCAACCAGAAATGTGTTCTCCTGGAAGTCTTGTGGAATTAGAGTTAGAATCTTTAAATGTTCATCAAACGAATATTCCCCCAACTCCAACATGTCGCCCAGTATTAAGTAGTTATCTCCTGATAAATTAGTAAGAAAGCTAGTAATAGATGCACTCATGCTAGTTGGGTTGGCATTGTAGGCATCCATAATAATTTTTAGATCCCCTTTTTTAATTAGCTGCGAGCGATTGTTGGTAGGGTGGTAACTTTTAATTGCTTCCTGTATTTGAAGTGGATCAACTTTGAAATAATTTCCGATGCAAGCTGCGGCTAAGATATTTTCGAAATTGAAATCACCTATCAAGTTGCTGTTTAGGTATAAAATACCTTTTGTAAAATTAGTTTTTACATGAAGAAACGGCGGGCTTTGAATTATTTCTCCGGTTAACGAAGCATTACTCTTGCCATATGAAATACGATTTTTTAAAGAACTTCCAATTTCGTCCAAAATAGGATTGTCTGAATTGTAAAATGCAATACCATCTTTTTTGTTGATGAAATCGTATAATTCACCCTTGGTTCTTTTTACCCCTTCAAAAGAGCCAAATCCTTCAAGATGAGCTCGGCCAATGTTCGTAATAATTCCAAAGTCGGGATTGGTAATTTGGCATAATTCAGCGATTTCGCCAGGGTGATTGGCTCCCATTTCAACTACTCCAAATTCTGTTTCGGCCGACATGGCTAAAAGTGTTAAGGGAACACCAATGTGGTTGTTTAAATTTCCCTGGGTACACGAAACTTTAAACTTTTTGGCCAATACTGTTGCGATTAATTCTTTTGTGGTGGTTTTTCCATTTGTGCCGGTAATGCCAAGTATTGGAATGTTTAATTTGTTCCGGTGATGATTGGCAAGCTTTTGAAGAGTTTGAAGTACATTGTTAACCAGGATTGTATTTTCTCCTACAAATTCTTTCTCATCAATAATGGCATAGGCTGCTCCCTGCAAAATTGCTTTTTGTGCAAACTTGTTGCCGTTAAAATTATCACCCTTTAAGGCAAAAAATAAACATCCACTTTCAATCTTTCTACTATCGGTTGAAATCACCGAATGATGTATAAAAAGCTTATAAATTTCTTCAATACTCATAATCCAAAAATACGATACAATTTGGCATAAAAAAAGCTTCATTTATAAAAACGAAGCTTTCCTTTATCTTAATTTCTTTTTTCTCTAAAATCCTTCAGGACTTCCAACACGAGTCATTGCACAACGGAAACCTAAATCTCT
>JAUVDE010000043.1 GCA_030595485.1 Draconibacterium sp. | reverse complement strand
TGTGGTCGTAACTTTGGTCGCCTGCAAAAAACAGTAAATCAGGATTTAAATGTTTTAAGTTTCGAACATATTCGTCGCGTGCGCCGCGCGTTTGATTCGAGTTGCAGTTTAGCGAACCTACTACAATTTCATTTTTATTCTTTGGATTTTTACGAATCAACCCTTCAAAACTGGCTTCTTTTCCGTGGCGTAAACGGTATTCAACATCTTGTGTTTCGTCCCATTTTTCTATTCTGAAAAGTGTTGACCAGCCAATGTCGTTAACCTTTTCGGTGGCTACTTTTTTCCACTTGCCATTTTTCTTTAACTCCAAACTAACTTTGCGACTTTCTTTTGGATATAGTGGGAAAAGCTGGGCAGTCATTTTCATAACTCCATCTTGCACGGTGTACATTCCAAAACAAATAACTTCGTTTCGGGGCACATCTACATCAATAATTCGTTTAGGATTGGTTTTTACTTTTTCAGCATGTATCCACCAATCGTTTACAGCATATAAATCGAGTTTTTCGAAAGGTGCTTTTACAGGGGGCTCACCGTGTTGAGCAAACGCAGCCAATGTAAAAAGAATGGAAAAAAGGGCGGTGTAAAGTTTTTTGATATTCATTGTAGGTTATTTTTGATTCAAAATATTTTTCACAAAAATAAGGGAATAGTTGAGAATTTGATTCAAATGTGATGTTCAATCAAGGGGGATAATTAAGTCAATTTACAATTGGCATTAGTTAACATCACTTTACCGGCTAAGTTTGATGTAATTTTTGCCCAATTTTGACTTTCTGTGAAGAATATTTAAAATCGAACTTAGGCTGTATTCAATGTGTACAGGAATTTGTATGTTTGTACTCCATTTTTAAGCGATGAAGATTAGAGGAAAAATTCCATTATTAATAGTAGCTGCACTGGCATGGATCGTTATTGTTTCGTCGTGTGCAAACATCGGAATGCCAGAGGGCGGACCAAGGGATTCAATACCGCCGATTTTAATGGGTACTTCGCCCGATTATAAGGCGCTTAACTTCGATGGTAAAAACGTAAAGCTAACCTTTAGTGAATACCTGCAAACTGATGAAATTTCGGAAACACTGGTAATTTCGCCTCCCTTGGAAAAACGTGCATCGATAAAAACGAAGTCGAAAACTTTAATCATTCAGTTTAACGAGGAGTTAAAGGATAGTACAACTTATTCGTTCGACTTTAAAAATTCGGTGGTTGACAACAATGAAAAAAATCCGATTGAAAACCTGCGCTTTTCGTTTAGTACCGGGCCAGTTTACGATTCGCTACGAATTGCCGGGCGTCTTGTAAATTCATTTAACCTTGAGGCCATTGAAAAAGGTTTGGTGTTGCTGCACAGTAACCTGCACGATTCGGCAGTATTTAGAGTACGTCCGGATTATATCGCGAAAACCGATATTGACGGTTTATTTATGATTGACAATATTGCTTCGGGTACCTATCATATTTTTGCGCTAAACGATTTAAATAACGACCTAATATATAACGAAGGTGCCGAAGAGATTGCTTTTGTTGATACATTGATTATTCCCACGGTTGAATTTCATGAAGAACTTGATACTTTGGTGAAAGGTGTTGATTCAATGATGATTTTAGGACACTCGCATTTTCATCCTGACCCCTTTTATTTAAGGTATTTTATGGAGGATATTTTTGATCAGTTTGTGGAATCGACTGAACGACAAACCCGAAATAAATGTTTGTTTTTGTTTAACGAATCGGTTGCTGACACTTTCGACGTAAAACTTTTAAATGCTGACTCGGAGAATTGGCAACTTTTTGAATACAATAAAAAAGCCGATTCACTGGTAATGTGGATTACTGATACTATGGTTAGTCGTCAGGATTCGCTGTTTATGGAACTTTCGTACTATTTGCTGGATTCGATGGCTGAAAGATATGTTCAGAAGGATACCCTTTTAATGAAGTTTTCAGAACCGAAAGTGAATAAGAAAAAGAAGAAGAAGAAAAAAAATAAAGATGAGGAGGAAAAGCCGGAGCCAATTCCCCAGTTTAATTGGGAAAACAGCATTTCATCGACCATGGAATTAAATGGAGTAATAAAACTTACAACTCCGGAGCCAGTGGAATATTTCAATGATGAGATGATGAATCTGTACTTGGTTTCTGACACCTTAAAAACACCACTGAAATTTAAGTCTACCGAAGATGCGTCGGCTTATCGTTCATATACAATTTCTTATGCATGGGAGCCCGAAGTTGAGTATGGTTTTAGTATCGATTCGGCAGCTTGCATGAATATTTTTGGAATTAGCAGCAGAGAACTAGATAAAAAGTTTAAAGCCCGCGAAGAAGATTATTACGGCACACTTACCTTTAATTATAGTAATATTAAGATGCCCATGGTGGTTCAGATATTAAAGAATAACGATGAAGAGGAAGTATTGCGCCAGATGAGCTTTGAAAAGGATGGCGAAGTATTGTTTGAATACCTGCCACCTGAAAAATATAAGGTGAAAGTTATATACGACCAAAATGGTAACGGCAAATGGGATGCGGGAAGTTTTCAGGATAAAGTTCAACCCGAGCGTGTTGCATATGTTCAGGAAGTTATAAAAATACGTTCGAACTGGAGCGAAAGTTACGCATGGGATTTAACACCTGACAAGGCCTTCTCTAAAAACATACGCGACCTAGAACTGGAAGCGAAAAAGCGTAAAGAGGCTGCTGAAAAAGCTAAAAAAGAACGAGAATCTGAAAGCAAAAGCAGTCCGTTCAAACCTGGAAATACGGGTGCCGGAAGCAGTAGTTTTCAACGTCAACAATAATAGAAACCTTTGGCGCAAGGTTTCGTTAAAATTTCTAACTTTAATAAACTTTATTACGATAAATTATGGCAAGTATAAGAAACCTGAAAAAAGATATCGATTTAGTAATGTCATTGGCTTTAAGCGATTGTTTTTACGTGTTGGAATACAATCCAAAAGTTGACGAAGTGGCTGTTTATAAAATTGCCGGCGAAATCGTTCAATCGCATCGCGAATTGCGCCTTCGTGCAATTCATCCCGATGGAAAAGACAATCCAAAATTGATAAAACAGTTCTATAAAACATTGGTAAAAGATATGCTGACTTCTGCCGATTCGGCTTTAGAAAATCTATCGGCCGAAGTGAAAAAAACAGTGGACTAGTTTTCTTTTATTTCAGAATAAAAATTTTGTGAGCTACAACTTTACCTTGATAGTAAGTTGTTAGCTCCCATTTTCCCAATTTATCTTCAAGCGGCTCCCAAGTACAATCGCCAAGGTAAAACTCAAAATCGTTAGTGCGAATAAATTGCTCTCCCGTAAATGGTGGGCGAAGTTTTCCTTCATCGTCGTTAAAAGGTGGGTGGTCAATTTTAAAGTCCACAGTCTCTCCCTTTCCATTTTTTATGTGAAGAACATAGCCAAATTCAGTCCCAATTTTTGCATTTATTTCAGTGGCGAAATCCAAAATTTTAGGAATTTCGCGGCTATTACGGTCCCATTTCGAGTATTCGCCGTAACTGTCCATTTTAAAAGTTGGTCGTCGTTTTGCCATGTTATTTATTTGGACAAATGTAACAAATGTTATAAAATAATTTAGAAACAGTCTTAACTTTGCAGCTTCAAAATTATATGAGTGGAATTTATTCGACGAAATACTAATCTTCTGTTTGTGTTTATTCTGCCAGTGTATTTATGCATTGTTCAGAATTCAATACAAAATGAACACACCCATGTTTATGCAAATGGAATTGTTGTAACTCACTCACATCCTGTTGATAACGAGGGGGGTGTTCCACTAAATGAACATGATCATTCTAAAACAGAAATTTGTCTGTTTAGTTCTTTACACTTCGATTTTTATGAAGCACCAATCTTTGCTGATTTAAAGGTAAAACTGAGTGAAACACATAAAAATTATTTTGTTGAAAACGAACAGGTAGATACCTTCTCACCCTACTTAAACATAATTCCGCGTGGTCCGCCGGCTTAATATTTCTTTTTTAAAATACTACCCAAACAAGTTTTATTGAAATATAATTAACCACATAATTATTAATTATGAAGTGGATTTTAGCATTGTTTATGCTGTGTACAGGTATTAATATGCTTAGTGCCGAAGAAGAGGACGCTGATAAGAAAAAACCGAAGACTGATGCCATGCTTTTTGGTGGTGTTAAATCGGGCGACAAACACATACCTTTTGCAACAGTTACCATTAAAGGAACAACCATTGGAACGGCTGCCGATGCAACCGGACACTTTAAAGTAACCAACTTGCCAGTGGGAAAACAGACCATTGTAATTTCGGCTATTGGCTACCAAACACTTGAAAAGAAAGTGGATTTGATTGCTAAAAAGAGTGTCACCATTTTGGTTCAATTAAATACCGATAATATTGGCCTTGAGCAGGTTGTGGTTTCGGCAGATAGGAATGCTAAAAGCCGAAAAGAAACACCAACTGTGGTTAACAGCATTAGCGCAAAACTATTCGACCGTGTACAGAGTGTAACCTTAAGCGAAGGCTTGAATTTTTCGCCGGGCTTGCGCATGGAAAATAACTGTCAAAACTGTGGTTTTTCGCAGGTTCGGATGAATGGATTGGAAGGACCATACTCACAAATTCTAATAAACTCGCGCCCTGTTTTTAGTGGATTGGCAGGCGTTTATGGTTTGGAGTTAATTCCGGCAAATATGATTGAACGTGTGGAAATAATTCGTGGTGGTGGCTCATCGATGTATGGAAGTAATGCCATTGCTGGCACCATAAATTTGATTACTAAAGATCCAATTTCGAATAGTTTTGAGGCGGCAGTTTCAAATAGTTTGGTCGGTGTTGGAAACGGTTATGATGCAGCAAATGATTACAACGTAAACTTAAATGGCTCCTTTGTTTCCGATAATTATAAAACCGGAATGAGTTTATTTGGTTTTCATCGTAAACGTGATCCTTTTGATGCAAATGGTGATGGCTTTTCAGAACTTTCGATTATAAATAATACCACAATTGGAGCACGTTTTTACCAGCGGGTTGCAAGTAGAGGGAAACTTACTTTTGATTATTTTAATATTAATGAAGCACGCCGTGGTGGTAATAAATTTGATTTACCCAAACACGAAGCTGACATTACCGAAAGTGTTGAGCACCAAATAAATTCGGGAGCATTAAATTTTGATTTGTTACTTCGCGAAAGTGATAAGTTCTCGGTTTATGCATCAATGCAAGGAGTTGATAGAGGTTCGTATTACGGAGCCAATCAAGATCCATCAGCTTACGGAGCAACCGAAGATCTTACTTATGCTATTGGCCTTCAGTATATCCGAAATTTGGATTTATTGCTGTTTGCGCCTGCCACTATTACTTCTGGGCTTGAAACCAATGGTAGTTCCTTGGAAGACCGCAAACTGGGTTATTACGATCCGGTTGATGACATTCATTATGGTAATACTTTGATAGCAGATCAAACATTGACTACTAACGGAGCATTTTTACAATCGGAGTGGAAAACGAAAAAGCTGGTTTTTAGTGCAGGTTTACGTTTCGACTATTATAATATTGAAGAAGCATCGCACGAAAACGATGATGTTTCGGGCAATGTGTTAAGTCCACGTGTGAGTTTGCTTTATAATATTGCCGATAAATTACAATTTCGTGGAAGCTACGGGCGTGGTTTCCGTGCACCGCAAATATTCGACGAGGATTTGCACATTGAAACTTCAGGTTCCAGAAAAGTTATTCATGAAAATGACCCGAATTTAAAACAAGAATCGTCGAATAGTTTTACGGCTTCGCTTGATTATTCGAACCACAGTGGAAACTGGCAATACCAGCTTTTAGTTGAAGGATTTTATACAAAGTTGATTGATCCGTTTGCGAATGTGTATGGCGAGCCCGATGAAGATGGTACAGTAATTTACACACGTGTAAATGCTGAAGATGGCGCTAGTGTTCAGGGTGTAAATATTGAATTTAATATTTCTCCATCGAATCAACTGCAGTTGCAATCGGGTTTTACAATACAGAGCAGTGAGTTTGAAGCACCGCAAGAATTTGATGAAACCAGCTTTTTACGAACACCAAATACTTACGGTTATTTAAGTATGAATTATAATCCGGTTCCGGTGTTTAATGTTTCTTTTACCGGAAATTATACAGGAAGCATGTTGGTGCCTTATTTTGGTCCACAGTTGCCAAATCCCGAAGTAGGTGAATTGCGCAATAGTGATTCATTTTTTGATGCAGGAATTAAATTAAGCTACGATTTTAGAGTATCGGATGATGTTAAGGTTCAGCTTAGTGGTGGCATGAAAAATATTTTCAACAGCTACCAAAACGATTTTGATGAAGGAGTTAACCGTGACCCGGCTTATGTATACGGGCCAATGACTCCGCGAACCATTTATTTTGGTGTAAAAATTGGAAACTTGTATTAACCGAGTTTCATAAATAGATGAACAAAAAAGGCTGCTTATCGATTTGATAGGCAGCCTTTTCTTTTGTCAAATAGCCTTTTTAGTTAAAAAGCTTTATTCCAAAAAATATAGAGCGTGGTTTCGAAGGGCCGTAAACATAACCACTGTCGCGGTTTTTACCTGAATCAAAGTCATCCTGATAATTGTCTAACAGGTTGGTTACTCCACCAAAGAATTCCACCGACGAATCAATACGTTTTAATTTAATGGTGTAACCCAGTTTAATATTTGTTTCCATAAAACTTGACGATTCAAACAAAACGTCTTGTTCAATGGTTCCCGGGTCGCCGGCCAAGCCGTAGTGAGGAACTAACATAGTACCCGTATAAACACCCGATAAAGCTGCACTAAATTTGTTATTTGGAGTCCAGCTTAAGGTGTAATAACCATAAGCATCGGGTGTACGCAAATAATCTTTGGTTCCGGGTAATTCTTCCGACCAAACTACTTCTTCGTCGTACTGACTTTTCTGCAATGTAATACCAGCTTCAAGTTGAACTTTGCCGTTGAAATTAGTACGTGCTTCGAAAGTAGCACCATAAACGTTACTATTTCCTCCGTTGCGTTTTTCCATTAATGAATTTCCATCCTCATCAGTTCCAATTTCTTCTATAATAAAAGCATCTTTTAAGAGGGTGTAAAAACCTTCCAGCGTAAATCCAATTATTTGTTTTTCGCTTGGTTTATCCCAGTTTAACGAAGCACTTAGGCTTTGCGAACGTTCTTCCTCTAAATCATCAGCTAAAACAATGGTTTGAATACCTCCACCTGCAAATGCAATGTGCATGTCGGCATCGAAGGCTTGCGGTGCACGGAAACCGGTTGACCACGACAAACGCATTTGTGTGTTTGAGTTGGGTTTCATTAATAATGATACCCTTGGATTTAGAATTAAATTGTCCACAAAATTGTGTTTGTCGGCACGTATACCAGCAAGTAAAGTTGTCTTTTGGGTTATCGACCAATCACTTTGAATAAAAGCTCCAAAGTTATTTGTTGTTTGATCAATTAAATAGTCGTAAGCCTCAATTTCATCAAATACATCATCGCTTACAAACTCGGCACCAAAGGTGAAAACATTGGTTCCTGCACCCACAAAATCATTAATGGCGTGGTTCAACTGCGCTCCAAATTGGTAGGTATAGTTTTTTGAATTTCCGTAAGGAGGCGCATTGTTAAAGTCTTGCAGCTCGTCGCCACCATCGGGCGCAATTCCGGTGTAGTGTTTACGCGTGGTGTACTGCCCGGCAGTATATAAAACTAAGCTGGTTTGCAAGCTTGCCGAGTATGTGTAATCCATTCCGCCCATTAAAACATTGTGTGTACGTTCTTCCGATTGTTTAGCCTGATAGGCTGGTCCGTCAATTAGTTCGCCACCGTAACGATATTCGTAAGTACTCGAAAAATTTGCTTCAATTTTTTGGTCTTCATCTAATTGGAAGAATGAGTTTATTCCGAACGAATTGTTGGTGATTTGTGGAAGCTCTGAGAAATTATCTCCGTTATGATCGTAGCCGTCACGGTCGCGGTGAAAGGCATACATGGTCATTCCTGCATTACGTTTTTGCGAAAGTGCCGTTAAGGTTGCATTTACATTGTAATCCAAGGCATCGCTACCAATAATTATATTGTTAGAAGTTACTTCATACGAATTGCGTTGCGGAATTTTGGTAATAATATTTACGGTTCCGCCAATAGCACTCGATCCGTACAGTGCCGATGCTCCACCACGAACCACTTCAATGCGTTCCACCATTGCGGTGGGCAGTTGCTCCAATCCATACAAACCGGTTAAGGGGCTAAAAACCGAACGGCTATTAATTAAAATCTGACTGTAAGCACCACCCAGCCCGTTCATTCTTAATTGCGTGTAGTTACAAGTCTGGCAGTCGGTTTCCATTCGCAAACCAGGCTGAAAACTAAGTGATTCGGCAATTGTTTGTGCTGCTACTTTATCGATGGTTTTTCCATCTAAAACATTAACAATTACTGCACTCTCGGTTTGGCGTTTAAAAGTTTTTGTTCCTGTAATTACCACTTCATCCACGTGAATAAAGTCTTCGTCAAGGTCAAATTTAACCTCAACCGTTTCGCCATCTTTCAGCTCAATTTCCTGTTTGCCTATTTTATAACCTACCATTTTGGCAACCAAAGTAAATTTTCCGGTAGGTAAATCAACTAACATATAGTGTCCGGTAACATCGGTGGCAGTTCCATAGTTGGTTCCCTCAAGGTAAATATTTACAAACGGAATGTGTTGCCCTTTAGAAACCACATGACCAATAATAACTGCATCGCTGTGGTTATCTTGGGCTATAATTGCCGAGGTGACTATAAATGTAAACACACTTAATAGGAATAATATCTTTTTCATCTTGATTTATTTTCAGTTTTAATAACAAAAGTAGCGGAGATAGTTTTTAAGAACAAGCTATTTGGATTAATTCTAAATAGACTTAATCTTTTGTTCATAGAGAGATGTAATGACGAAAGCAAAAATTATAAAGTTTGTAGCCGGATAAAAGATTCTTAATTTTGTAGCGTTATTAAAACAGTTTTATTGAATAATGATAATGAGTAGCGAATTAGATAATCAGCAAAAAGGCAAGAATAAAAGGAATAATATAATTGTAATTGCACTTTCGGTAGTGTTGATTGCTGTGGTTGTAATGTTTCTTCTTCAACGGCGCGATCATACCATAATTTTAAATGAAATTAAAGCCGAAAAAGATTCCATTCATTTTGAATTATTACAGATTGCAACAAGTTACGATTCGTTAACAACAGAGAACGATACCATTAACGAAGCACTTTATGTAGCTCAGGCAAAAGTAAAAGATTTGTTGATTGAAGTGGAGCAAACCAAAAAGGTGAGCTATTCAAAAATATCGGGTTATCAGCAACAGGTTACTACTTTACGTGGAATTATGCGTGATTTTGTTGTGCAAATTGATTCATTAAATGCACGAAATGAGCAGTTAATGGTCGAAAACCGCGAGGTGAAAGAACAGTATAAGGAGGTTGAGCAAAAAAATGAACAGCTAAATAAGGAAAAGCAGAATTTACAGCAAAACCTAAAACGAGCAGCCATGCTCGAGGCGCGTCAGCTTTTAGCTGAACCGGTTAATAATAAAAGTAAAACTACGAAGTTTGCCAAGCGTACCGAAAAAATCAGGACTTATTTGGTATTAGGACAAAATGCAACAGCCAAACGTGGACCTAAAAAAATATATGCGAGAATTATGCGCCCTGACCAATTGTTGATGGTTAAATCGGAAAATGATGTATTTCAGTTTGAAGATTTGAAAATCCAATATTCTGCAATGCGCGAAGTCGTTTATGAGGGGAAAGACCTTCCTTTAACGGTTTGGTGGGACAACAGCAATGAACCTCAATTAATGCCAGGTACCTACACAATTAACCTTTTTGCCGATGGCAATGAGATTGGCGAAACAACATTTACAATCAAATAGTTTTAAAGCTCCAAATTATAAGAACCAAATAACAATCAATTTCTAAAATTCAATTAGCTGAATTTTGGCTTTTGTGTTTAGGTCATTCAAAAGTTTATGGCAACATTTTTATTCGATAAAATAATTTTTGGCCCCGTTAAAAGCCGTCGTTTAGGGGTTTCTTTGGGAATTAATCTTTTACCCACCGATGTAAAAGTTTGTTCGTTCGATTGTATTTATTGCGAGTGTGGATTCACTCCAAAAACGTACGAGAAAAAAGTAACGCTACCAACTCGCGAAGAAGTACGTGAAAAACTGGAAGTTAAACTTATTGGAATGATTGCCGAAAAGCAATTGCCAGATGTGATTACTTTTGCCGGGAATGGCGAACCCACTTTGCATCCCGAGTTTGCCGGTATTATTGACGATACCATTGACTTGCGAAATAAACTCGCGCCTGATGCACGAATTGCAGTGCTGGCAAATGCCTCAATGAACCATAAACCAGCTGTTTTTAATGCCTTGTTAAAGGTTAAAGACAACATTCAAAAACTCGATTCAGCTTTTGAGGAAACCGTAAAATTGTTAGATGCGCCCAGAGGGAATTTTAGTTTGGAGAAAACGGTGGAGCAACTTGTTGCATTTAAGGGGCAACTAAAAATTCAAACCATGTTTTTGCGCGGTAGTTTTAAAGGGCAGAAAGTTGATAATACTACCGAAAAGGAAATTGCTGCCTGGCTCGACTTGATTAAAACGATAAATCCAAATCAGGTAATGATTTATACCATTGCTCGCGATACTCCAATTGACACACTTGAGAAAGTTTCACTTGATGAGCTAAATGCAATTGCTAACCGTGTTCGCAAGGCTGGTTTTGATGTGCAGGTTTCGGGGTAATGCAGTACAGTATTCAAATTAGCAAAGCATGGGGCTCCTCTATTTAATCAATAATATATCGTATGTAAATATTGCGTAAAAAGAGCAACGTAAAAAGCGCAATTTTCAATTAGCTTGTAGCCAATAGATTGTGCGGTAATTTTATTTGTTGATATTCTATAAAATATATTGTAAATTGCGTTACGTAAAAAACGCAATAAAATTATGAATCCATTTCTAATTTCAGGATATGAAAAACCGGAGCTGTTTTGCGACCGGAGAACAGAGACTAAAAAATTGCTGAATGCTATTGAAAACTCAAGAAATGTAACATTGATATCTGAACGTCGTTTAGGAAAAACTTCGCTTTTAAATCATGTAAATTATCTGCTAGAAAAAGAGGTAGTTTTTATTTATATCGATTTATATCCAACACTTCTACTGAAAGATTTCGTAAACTTATTATCAGCCAAGATTCTTGAAAAGCTGGAGCCATTTTCCGACAAGGTTATCCGTAAAATAACCGGTTTCTTTTCTGCATTTAAACCAAAGTTTTCGTTCGATCCCGAAACCGGTACGCCAAGTTTTGAACTTACGATAAGTTCTATTTCAGAAGCAGAAAAATCGGTAAGTCTACTTCTTGAGTATATCCGTAATTCAGAGAAAAAAGTGGTGCTTGCATTTGACGAATTTCAGCAAATAACAAAATATCCTGAAAAAAATATAGAAGCTTTATTGCGGTCAGAGATTCAAAAAGATAATCGCACTTGTTTTATTTTTAGTGGTAGCCAAACACATTTGCTAATTGCCATGTTCAGTGCATATTCGCGACCATTTTATAACAGTACTGAAATAATGAATCTAACGCAAATTAATCAAGAAGAATACGTAAAATTTATTATTCAGAAATTTTCTAAAGGTGGATTTTCAATTGAGAAAGAAACAGCAAATCATATCTACAGCAGGAATATTGGTATTACTTACAATGTACAATATCATTGCCATAAGCTGTTTTCAAAAGGCGAAAAAGAGATTTTGATTACAGGGGTAGATAAAATATGTAAGGAGATTCTTAAAGAAAACGAGGTGGTTTATTTTAATTACCGCGAACTACTTACATCGTTGCAATATCGACTTGTAAAAGCAATTGCAAAAGAAACTCATGTTGAAAAGCCCTACTCCAACGAGTTTACTACAAAGTATAATCTTGGCTCGTCGAGCTCTATTCGTACCGCCATTAAAAACCTCTCCGAGAAAGGCATACTTATTCAGCAAAACGGAGTGCATTTATCCGATTGGTATTTCTCCCTTTGGCTTAAAACACAAATGTAATACAAGATTCAAGTTTCAGGCTAGACTGTTAACCTGAAACTTGGAACCTGTTATATAGCAACTACAATGTTGTACGGTACCACTCCGAACTTTTACCCATCCAGCGAATTCCGGCAACAAATCCTTTTAATTTTAAGAGGTCGTCGCTTTCCATCCAACCATAACAATCGTATGTTTTTCCCGATTTTGGGTCGTAAATGCTACCCTCTTTCCATTCTTTGTCCTTTGCATTGTATTCAAAGTTGCTTAAAATCTGAATACCAACAATTGAGCGACTACGCAAACTTTCATTTGGGTTTTCATCATCTTTAGGAGGCTGCCCATCTTCGTATTTCTCCCGAATCATATAAACAATGGTTCCCACGTATTTGCCATCTTTTTTCTCCACTTCAATTTTCGATGTTTTTTCGTCGTTCCACCAAACCCCAACAATTTTGTCAGCTTCTTGCGCGAATCCAGCCATGGCATAAATTCCAAGGAAAAAAAGAATCATTAACTTTTTCATTCGTTTAATTTTTGAGGATTAAATATAGAAATAATTGAAGTTCATTCGGTTAAATCCATTTATTTATTAAAACTTATAGGATATTAAATATTTAGATTCGTACTAAATAAAGAGGCTGGGCTAAACCGGCAGGCTCTTTTGTTGTTCCATTATTATAAACTATACAATGAACTACCAACGAAAAATAATGCCAGCGCCAATTTATGTCGTTTCCGGAGGTCGGGGGATAGCAGGAAATAATCTTGTGCAATCCCTGTTAATTCAGTATCCCGAGAACAAGGTGCCTGTAACGATTGTAAGCCAGGTTGCCGACGAAGACCAGATTTTTGACGTGGTTATGAAAGCCAAAGCTGATGGCGGATTAATTGCACATACAATGGTTGATCCAGAATTGCGGGGAAAGGTTAACGAGCTTTGCGAAGAATTTGGCGTTTCGGTAGTTGATTTAATGGGGAAATTGGCTGATTATCTGGACGAAACTTTGGATGTAGAACCTTTGCAACACCCCGGATTATATCGAGAATTAAATCACCAGTATTTCGACCGAATTGATTCAATAGAATTTACACTTTCGCACGACGATGGTATGAGCCCGCAACGTTTACGCGAAGCAGAAATTATTTTAACAGGTGTTTCGCGGGCTGGAAAAACTCCACTTAGCGTTTACCTGGCAATGTATGGTTGGAAGGTGGCAAATGTCCCTTTGGTTCCTGGTGTTCCGCCGCCAGCTGAATTATTTGAGGTTGATCCACAGCGTGTTTTTGGGCTTCATATTGGAGCCGGGCAGTTAATTGCGCACCGCCAAAAACGTTTGCAAAGTTGGAATAATCATAAAAATGAATCATACGTTGATCAACGTGCTGTGCGTGATGAAATACGCAAAGCAATGTTTGTTTTCGACCGTGGAAATTTTACCATGGTAAATGTTTCAAGTAAACCCATTGAAAGTACAGCCAACGAAATTCTGAACTTTATGTCAAAACGTTTTCAGTACGGTGGAAGAAAACTGGAATCACCATATCATGGTAAAAAGGAAGACTAACTGATTTAATACCAATATCAACACTAAATGCGCCTATAATTTCATTTTTTTGAGTTTATGCTACGTTATAAAACCTCAACAGAACTATGGCTATGTTTCAATTTTATGCCTTGCCTAAAACTCAAAACCTTTAAAATTATTGTAACTACTCAGGTGAATAATTGCACTTTATTAAATTGGTTATGAATACAATATGTATTTTACGCAAAGTTCGCAAAGATTCTCGCAAAACGCGCAAAGGCTTTATTCTAAGCACTTTGCGCCCTTTGCATGTCTTTGGTTTTGCGTCCTTTGCGTGAACTCAAATTACAAAAATCAGCTACTCAGGAGTTTACAACACCTGAATAGTTACAAATTATTTTAGTCGCATTTAT
>JAUVDE010000107.1 GCA_030595485.1 Draconibacterium sp. | reverse complement strand
ATTCACAATAGGAGTAGCATCTTTGTCACCACACAATACAACCATTAAATTGCTTACCATAGTCGCTTTTTTATCGTCATCTAATTCTACTATTCCCTTTTGACTAAGTTGATCCAAAGCCATTTCGACCATACTAACTGCACCTTCAACAATTTTATAACGGGCAGCAACAATTGCAGTTGCTTGTTGGCGTTTTAACATTGCCTGTGCAATTTCCTGAGCATAAGCAATGTGATTTATCCTTGCCTCAATTACTTCAATTCCGGCAATATCCAAACGTTCAACAATTTCGCGCTCCAATTCATCGTTTACCTCTTCAGTTCCATCGCGTAATGTAACTTTCGCATGCTCGTCTTCAATGTTATCGTATGGATATAAACCTGCCAGTTTTCTTAAAGCAGCTTCACTTTGAACAACAACAAAATGTTCATATTCATCAACACCAAAAGCAGCTTTAAATGTTTCCTCTACTTTCCAAACCAAAACCAAACCAATCATAATCGGATTTCCAAGTTTATCGTTCACTTTTATAGTTTCACTATCGAAATTTCGTGCCCTGAGTGATATTCTTTTCTTTACGAAAAAGGGATTTACCCAATAAAATCCATTTGACTTTATCGTTCCTTTATATGCACCAAAAAGAACCATTACACAACTTTGATTGGGATCGACAACCGTAAAACCAATTGCCATCAAAATAAAAACGGGAACTAAAAGAACAGAAGGAACAATCATTCCTCGCATAAAACCAAAAACAATTAGCATTAGTACAATAAATTCCAAGAAAAGAAAGAAGTAACCCGACAAACCTGAATATTTTTTTTCCATGACATTAAATGTTTAGCATTTTGATACTATTTTGATATCACTAAAGTAAAACAAAATTTTACAAAATACAATACCTGTCCTAAAATATTTTATTCATAAATTTGAATGATTTTAATAAACAATACATCAACTCTACCGTTTGTTTGAAAAACCACAAGAATGAAATTCATAAAAAAACCGATAAATCAATTTATTAAGCTTGAGACTTCCAGTAGTATAATATTGTTTGGCGCGACTGTGGCTGCACTTATTCTAGCCAACAGTCCATTAAGCGATCAATTTCTCGATTTCTGGAAAAACTATATCACTTTTAGTTTGCCGGGCTTTGAACTATCGAAACCCATTTACAAATGGATTAACGATGGTTTAATGGCTATCTTTTTCTTTCTAATTGGTTTAGAAATTAAACGCGAAATACTTTCTGGCGAATTAAGCCATGTGAAAAAAGCTTCGTTACCCTTATTTGCAGCAATTGGTGGAATGGTAATACCAGCTGCTCTGTTTACTGTATTAAACGCAGGAAATGCAGGCGGCGAAGGTTGGGGAATTCCAATGGCAGCCGACATTGCTTTTTCGCTTGGCATATTAACATTGCTGGGAAATCGTGTTCCAAGTGGAATTAAAATATTTCTAATGGCTTTTGCTATTATCGACGATCTTGGTGCAGTTCTGGTTATCGCATTTTTCTATAGTACAAATTTGATTTGGGCAAATATTTTTGTGGGTTTAGGAATTGTCGTGGCCTTAGCAATTCTCTCTAAATTCAATTATTATTCGAAATACATCTTTTTCATTGCCGGTGTAATTGTTTGGGTGTTGTTTCTAAAATCTGGAATTCACGCAACAATAGCTGGCGTACTAATGGCTTTAACTATTCCTTTAAGTAGAAAAACAGATACTCGCTCGTTTTACGAAAAAAGCAAGGCCTTATTAGATGTGTTTTTAACTGAATGTAAAACGCAGGGAGAAGGAGAAAAAAGCGTACTTACGAAAAAACAGTTACACGCTATTGACGAACTGGAAGAACTAACAGAGAATACCACTTCTCCACTTCAGCACAGCGAACACATGCTTCATGGTTGGGTTTCGTATTTAATTATGCCCATTTTTGCCTTAGCAAATGCAGGAGTAGCCTTTAGTTTTTCGGGGGATTCAAATCTCATATTATCATTAAATCTGGCTATAAGTATGGTTGTGGGTAATTTTATTGGCATTTTCTCCTTTTCGTGGCTGGCTATTAAACTAAACATTGCCGAGCTTCCACAAAACGTAAACTTTAAACAATTAGCAGGCGTTTCGTTCCTTGGTGGACTTGGTTTTACCATGTCGTTGTTTATCAATGGACTTGCCTATGACGATCCAAATTTGATTGATTCGGCTAAAATGGGAATTTTGTTGGGTTCGTTAATTGCCGGACTACTGGGTTATTTTATGATTCGTTTAACCGTAAAACCCAAAACTCCCGAGGTTTCGAGCGATTAATATTTTACTGAAATAAGGTTTTACTCAGCACTTGAATGGTCGCTAATAATTATCCATTTGTCATTCATTTTTTGAATAACAAGAGTGAAGTGCCCTGCTAAGTCGCCAATTTCGCGGGTTAGCTCAAAACGCCCGATTAACAAAACGGTTTTGGTGTCGATTTTAGATACATCGATAAGTTTTAACTGCAACTCTCCCATGGCCGCTCTATTAGGATAGCCTTTTTTGTAGTTTTCCAGTGTTGCCTGCCAGCCATAAGTAGGTCCTCGGCCACCAACAAATACCAGCTGGTCTGATTTCCAATAAGTATTCATGAATTTTTCAAGATTGCCATCGTTCCACGCTTCAACTTGTTTGTCGAGAATAGCTTCAATTTGTTCCTTTTCTTTGTTCGTAATTTTATCTGTGTCGATTACTGAAAAGCTCGTAAAAAGCACAACAAAAGCAATTAAAATTATACGCATAGTATTACTCTTAAATTATTCCCCTAATTTAGCAAAACAGTTATACCGACTCTTATGAATAGTAATCAACTTATAAAATTATTTCTTGTGCTTTGTATGGTTTATTTCGGAAGTGTAATACAGAACAAGAGTAATGCTCAGGTAAAACTTGGTGTTTTTGCGGATTGTCAATATTGCGACTTCGAAACTAAAGGCAATCGATATTATCGAAATTCACTCTCGAAATTAAACGATTGCGTTGAGGCATTTAATAATGAAGATCTTGATTTTGTTGTTGGACTGGGAGACTTAATCGACCGAGATTTTGCCAGTTTCAAAAAGGTTAATTACATTTTAAGCTCTTCTAAAACAAAAGTGTATCACATTATTGGCAATCACGATTTTTCAGTTGAACCAGAACTAATCGAAAAAGTTCCTTCAGCCCTGAACCTAAAAGAGAACTATTACACCGTTTCTAAAAAGGACTGGCAATTCATTTTTCTGAATGGAAACGAGATAAGTCTGCTTTCACCAAATCCAGAAATAATTTCGGAAGCAAAACAAATGCTGGCCGAATTAACTGCATACAAACAGCCAAATAATATGGATTGGAACGGAGGCTTAGGCACAAGTCAAATTAACTGGCTCGAGACACAGCTAAAAACGGCCGAATCTCAAAAGAAAAATGTGGCGATTTTTTGCCATTATCCACTACTACCCCTTGAAGCTCATACTTTATGGGATTCGAAAAAAGTACTGTCGATTCTAAAAAAACATAAGAATGTAAAAGCTTGGATTAATGGTCATAATCATGCAGGAAATTATGCAGTAGAAAATGGTATTCATTTTGTTACCATGCATGGAATGGTAGATACCGAAACGGAAAATGCCTATTCAATTATTTCCTTCGAAAAAGAATCGATTAACATTAAAGGAAAAGGCAGAGAAGTAAGTCGCACATTATCAATAACAAAATAGAAACAGGCTACTTTTAAACGAATTATTTAGTCTAACTTCAGAAACATTTCTTCATCGAATAAGTTATATGCTTATAAACTCGAAATACAATTAAAATGAAACAACTTACAATTCTACTTTGCCTTGCATTTGTAATACTGGCTGGTATTGATGCTCAAGCTCAAATTAAAATGCCTAAGACAAGTGATCTAAGCAAGAATATGAATATACCCACCAATGCTTTAACCAGTGAATTAGTAAAGGCGCTAAATCCAGGTAAAGGTTTGGGTATTTCGACCGACCAATTTTCGAAGCTGGAAGGAAACAACAAAAGTTATGTCAACGATTTAGTGAAAATTTTCTCGGGCTCGGGTACTGATGCCGAAAAAAACACCTTGGCAGAAAGTAAACTAAAGGAGAGAAAAAGTTTCCTTAAAACTCTATTGGGCGATGGGAAAGTACAAAAGTACTATCAACTAATAAAACCTCAGGTAGAGCCGCTTATTAAAAAGTATGCCCTTGCTAAGTTTTTAATGTAAGAAAAGTTAATTCCGCAGATGAATAACTATTATGCATATCCACCTGCTGAATAACAAAATCCTTACAATTCTTTCACTTTTATATTTCGGAACCAAATAGGAGCTTCGGCATGTTTCTACCGAAAACCAATTTTCCCTTTGGTTGGTAATTCGGCAAAAGGCATATTCAACCACAATGGAATTTTGCTTCCATCAGGATTCGTTTTTCCGCTGGTCCATAGCATCGTTTGGGCAAACGAAACCTTATCAAAAATAGTTGCATTAAATAATACCTCCAAAACGATGGTAACTTTATTATTTAACCACGCCCCAATGCAATCGCGCGGTAGCGTGTTCAGTTTTTTGTACTTTTGCAGCAAAATAAAATTCTAATAAATGAGCGACGATAAAAAGATAATTTTTTCGATGTACAAGGTGAGTAAAACCTACCCGCCTAGCAAAACAGTTATTAAAGACATTTCTCTTTCGTTTTTCCTGGGTGCTAAAATTGGTATTATTGGTTTAAACGGCTCGGGAAAATCAACTTTGCTTAAAATAATTGCCGGGCAAGACACAGCATATAACGGCGAATTGGTTTTTGCCGATGGTTATTCGGTGGGATTACTCGACCAGGAGCCACAATTGGATGAAAGCAAAACAGTAATCGACCTGGTAAAAGAAGGTACGCAAGAAACAGTTGATGTACTGGCCCGTTACGAAGAAATTAATAGTGAATTTGGTTTGCCCGAGGTTTATGAAAATCCGGACAAAATGGATGAGCTAATGAACGAGCAAGCCAAGTTGCAGGAAAAAATGGACCAGCTAGATGCCTGGAATCTTGACAGCAAACTGGAACGCGCAATGGATGCTTTGCAGTGTCCACCAAACGACCAGCCTATTGGTGAACTTTCGGGTGGTGAACGCCGCCGTGTTGCTTTATGCCGTCTGCTTTTACAGGAACCAGACATTTTGCTGTTGGATGAACCCACCAACCACTTGGATGCGGAAAGTATTCAGTGGCTGGAAATGCACTTGGCACAATACAAAGGAACGGTTATTTGTATTACGCACGACCGCTATTTCCTTGATAATGTTGCCGGATGGATTTTAGAATTAGACCGTGGACAAGGCATTCCATGGAAAGGAAATTATACATCGTGGCTCGAGCAAAAATCGAAACGTTTGGCGCAGGAAGAAAAAGGACATTCGAAACGACGCAAAACATTAGAGCGCGAATTGGAATGGGTTAAAATGGCTCCAAAAGCACGTCATGCAAAAAGCAAAGCACGATTAGGCGCTTACGATAAAATGCTTAACGAAGACGTAAAACAAAAAGAAGACAAACTGGAAATCTTTATTCCTAACGGACCACGACTTGGTGATAAAGTTGTGGAGATGGAAGGCGTAACCAAAGGTTTTGGCGATCGTATGTTGTTTGAAAATTTAACCTTCAAACTTCCGCCTGCTGGAATTATTGGCGTTATTGGACCAAACGGAGCTGGTAAGACCACACTTTTCAAGTTAATAATGAAACAGTTAGAAGCCGATGCCGGGAACATTGAAATTGGAGAAACCGTTTCGGTAAGTTATGTGGATCAAACGCATGATTCTATCGATAATGAAAAATCAGTTTTTGACGTTATCTCTGGTGGTACCGAAACCATAATGTTGGGCAACAAACAAGCCAATGCTCGTGCTTATGTTGGCCGTTTTAACTTTAATGGTGCCGATCAGGAGAAAAAATGTGGTGTGCTTTCGGGTGGAGAACGCAACCGTTTACACTTGGCACTGGCCTTAAAAGCTGAAGGAAACTTATTGCTGCTGGATGAGCCGACCAACGACATTGACGTAAATACTCTGCGTGCTTTGGAAGAAGGTTTAGAATCTTTTGCTGGCTGTGCTGTAGTAATTTCGCACGATCGTTGGTTCTTAGACCGTATTGCCACACATATTTTGGCTTTTGAAGGCGATTCGCAGATTCACTTTTTTGAAGGTTCGTTTTCGGAATATGAAGAGAACCGCAAAAAACGAATGGGTGGCGAGGCTCCAAAACGCTTTAAGTATAAAAAATTGATGGCTTAGAAAAACTCAAAAAGTTGAATTCAAAAAGACAGGTTTCATTTAATAAATGTAACCTGTCTTTTTTTTTGCACCCAATTAAAACACCTACGAGTGTTTATATTTTGTTTTCTTATTGATTTACCATAACTTACATAAGTAACTAAAAATTAATAAGATGAGAAAATTGTACTTTGGGATGATTGTAATCCTATTATTTGTTGCTGCCCAATCAACAAATGCGCAAGAAGAAAAAAAACAACTTTGGTATTGCGCGGAAGAAGTGGTTCACCCGGAACATATCAATGAGTATTGGGAACTAAGTAAAGAATTGGCTGAATTATGTAAAAGCGAAGGAACAGAATATAAATTTTACGCCTGGACCACCGGAGATTTCAAATACCAATATTGGCATCCAATTAATTCATTAAACGACATTGATAAGCATGAAAAAGAATGGGATGATATTTTAGCAAAATTTGGAAAGGACAAAGCTGAGAACTGGCAAAAAACAATCAAATCAACTCACTCACGCACAATAACTGAATATTCATCGATGAGTATTATGCCTGAAAACCCAAGAGTTGAACAGGATAGTGTTAATTACATGGAATTTCAAGAATTTTATATTATTCCGGGTAAACAAAAAGAGTTTGAGCGGATAATGACAGAAGCTGTTAATCATTTAAAATCAGAAGGACATAATGATACCTGGCGTGTTGCATCGGGTGACTTAGGTTATGACGGGCCTGTTTATATTGGATGGTCGTTCGATAAAAATCAAAGTGAATTCTTAAAACACGATGAAATTTTCTCAAAAAAACATGAAGATTTCTTTAAAGAATTAAATAAAGAAATTATAAAGACATTACGTACGGTAGAGAAAAAGGACTCATGGTTTTTACGAGACCTAAGTTACTATGGTAACTAATACCACCATCTTGCACTTTATAGTTAGGTTGGTATAACTTAAGGTAAATACAATCATCTAAAGCACCGTTATTAAAATAACGGTGCTTTTTTATTTAAATATAAATCACAAGAATTATTAAATTTTGAATTTATTCAAACGGATACGAAAACTCATATTTACCTGAACCAAGCTCAACCACAACTTCTTCCGCAATTTGTTTAGAGTTTGTCTTCAACGCTTCATCCATAACAACCTCCTCTAATTTTGCTTTTGGCAGTTTTACCGAAGCCGTCGTATTTGCTGGTACCTCAACGGTATAAAACATTTTATCATCCTCAACTTTCCATGAAGAAGAGATATTTCCGTACATCGAGTTAAAGGTAGCATTCACCTCATTTAACCTACCTCCCGGATGTGGTTCGAGGAAGAAATGTTTATACCCCGGATTTTGTTCATCTATTTTTATACCGGCAACATGACTATACAACCACTCTCCTATTGCGCCATACGCATAATGGTTAAAGCTGTTCATTCCAACACTTTGAAAAGTTCCATCGGGTTTTTGGCCATCCCAGCGCTCCCAAATTGTTGTGGCGCCTTGTGTTACCGGATACAACCATGATGGATATTCAGGTCGGTGAAGCAAGAAATAAGCTAAGTCATCGCGGCCAATTGCTGAAAGCGTAGGACACAACAATGGTGTTCCTAAAAAACCAGTTGTTAAATGTCTAAACTTCCGAACGTCTTTTGCCAAATATTCACCGGCCTGTTCTCGTAACTCTTCAGGTAATATGCCAAACGACAAGGCCAAAACATATGCCGTTTGCGTATGCGATACCAAACGACCATTTTTTGTTACAAACTCGGCATTAAATGCTTCTTTAATATTAGCTGCCAGAGTTTTGTATTTACTTGCATCGTCAGGTTTTCCAAGAATTTCAGCCATTTTCGCCGTTAAAGTAGAAGTATGATAAAAATAGGCCGTTGCCAATAAATCTTTTTCTGTTGTGGCTCCCGGATAGTCAGAATTTGTTGTAGCGAAAGCCAGCCAATCGCCAAAGTGCGGATCGTCAGTCCATAAATAATCATCACCAGCTCTTTTGGTCATGTACCCCATCCATTTTGTAATGGCCGGGTAATTCTCTTCCAGAATTCGCTCATCTCCATATATTGTATAAACTGTCCATGGAATAATCGCTACAGCATCGGCCCAGCCAGTTGCTCCGCCTTGACCCTTTAAAACATCAGGAATTACATGGGGTATTTTTCCATCTTCCAACTGATCGGCAGCAACGTCTTTCATCCATTTAGTATAAAATGCAGCTACATTAAAATTGTATCCGGCTGTTGGTGCAAATACCTGCGCATCACCGGTCCAGCCCAAACGTTCATCGCGCTGCGGACAATCCGTTGGCACATCCAAAAAATTACCTTTTTGTCCCCACTGAATGTTGTGTTGTAATTGATTAATTAACTCGTTATTACAGCTAAATGTTCCTGTTGGTGGCATATCCGAGTAAATTACAACTCCCGTTACATCTTCCATTGCAGGTGCTTCATCGAAACCAACAAGCTGAACAAAACGGAATCCATGAAATGTAAATTTAGGTTCGTAAATTACTTCTCCGTCTTCCTTGAAAATATAGGTATCAGTACATTCTGCTGCACGCAAATTGTCCATATAAAAATTACCTTCTTTGTCCAAAACCTCGGCAAACTTCAATTTTACCTCCTGATCCTTTTTTCCTTTCATTTTTAGGCGAACCCAACCTACCATGTTTTGCCCTAAATCATATACCATTTCACCATTGGGAGTAGTAATTAGCTCAATCGGTTTAATTTCTTCAACCGCTTTTACCGGCACTCCTTGCGGAGCAATTAGCAAATCTTTTGGCTTTACAACCTCCAAAACACTCTTCCACCCGGTTTGATCAAAACCAGTATTAGCCCATCCTGTCATTTCCAAACGAGCATCGTACAATTCACCATTGTATATATCCGACTCAACAATTGGTCCCGTACTAGACAACCATTTTTTGTCGCTAACAATGGTTTCACTGCTTCCATCGGTATAATCAATTTTTAGTTGAACTAAAAGAGCCAATTGGTCGCCATAATAATCGGTTTGATCTTTCCAGGCAATATAACCCCT
>JAUVDE010000199.1 GCA_030595485.1 Draconibacterium sp. | reverse complement strand
TAATTCTTCTTTTCTCATCTTCTCATAATCAATCCCACTATCATTGCAGGCAAAAAAAGCAATTGCCCCAATAACTATAAATACTACTGCTAGCGTTTTCTTCATCTGATTTTCTATTATTTTCTAACGTTTATAAGGTTACCTTTTTAGGTTTTTGTATTTTAAAACTGTGCAAAAATACAAACCTTACTCAATATCTAACATTTCAATATTAAAAACTAAGGTGGTATTTGGAGGTATACTTGAGTAACCGTTTGTTCCATAAGCAAAATCCGAAGGAATGATTAAATATCCCTTGGCACCCTTGTTTAGTACCTTTAAACCGTCTTCCCAACCGGCTATTACATTTTGTTCTCCCAATACTACCTTAAAAGGATTTGCACCAGAGTAATCGAAAACATCTCCGCTAAGGAAAAAACCAGTATAATTAACAGTACAAGTATCTCCATCAATCGGGAATTCTCCTACACCAACACTGTCCACCACATAATATACGCCTAAGCTTGTGGTATCAACATTTAGTCCACTATCTTCCAGTTGTTCAATATATGTATCTAACAAGGCCAACTCTTCTGCTTTTGTTGGTGGCACATAAGGTTCAACTTCATCAATACACGATACCGCAAACACTCCAATAATTCCTACTAATAATAAATTCTTCAATAATCCTAACTTCATTTCTTTACATTTAAATTGTTGTTTCCAACAATTGATGCTTAAACTCAGGCAATAGTTGCGTGAATTTTATAATTGTTTCTTCTAACCCTAATTTTGACAGTCCTCCAGCAGCATTCAAATGCCCACCACCATTGAAGTGTAGCTTCGAAAAAGCATTTGCAGGAAAATTTCCTTTTGAGCGAAAAGATGCCTTAACCAAACCATCTTTTTCGATAAATAAAGCTGTAAAAACAATATTTTTTATCGATAGCGGATAATTTACAAAACCCTCGGTGTCGCCGGGTGTAAAATTAAACTCTTCAAGCTCTTTAGATGAAAGACTAATTACTGCTGTTCTCATTTCCGGGAAAACCAGCATTTTTTCATTCAAACAATACCCCAGTAATTTCATTCTATCGCTGGTGAAATTGCTATAAACTTCAGAACGAATTTTATCGGTATTTATTCCATACTGCAAAAGGTGCGAAACCACCATAAAGGTATTCTTCGATGTATTGTGACTGAAATTACCCGTATCAGTAACAATTCCGGTAAACAAAGCCTCAGCGGCTCGCTCATCAATATAATCGGCCAAACCTATGCCTTGAATCACATCAAAAGCCAACTCCGCAGTTGAACTGTATGAAGTTTCGGAAAAAGTATAATTGCAAAAATTGGTTGGATACGGATGATGATCGATAAGAATTCTTGTCTTATCAAATTTCATAATCATTTTCTCCAAATGACCAGCACGTTTTGCTTCGTTAAAATCCATGCAAATCAATACATCCGAAGCAAATATTAATTCTTTTGCCAACTTTTTATCCTGTTCGTAAATAACAACAGGCACATCAGAAGTAAACCACTTTAAAAAATCGGGATAATCATTTACAGGAACTACGTTTACATCGTGTCCAAAGTTTTTTAAGGTTTGCCCAAGCCCTAAAGCCGAACCAATTGCATCACCATCCGGATTTTCATGCGGAACGATGGTAATCTTCTTTTTTGCGTCGGCTAGAACTTGTTTTACCGATGTAATAATCTCTATGTCAGTATTTTTCAATATGCTCAAAATTTGAATGCGCAAATATAAGAAATCTTAACTCGTAGGAAAGGTTAAATAATCCTATTTTTGTTAATATTGTACAATCATAACTTTTAACAATAAATTGAAAATGGCTGAGAACTTAACCTTTACAATGATAAAGCCAACGGCTTTTAAAAACAATCACACAGGAGCAATATTAAAAATGATTAACGATGCCGGCTTTGTTATTAAAGCAATGAAGGCAATGCGTTTATCAGAAGTGCAAGCTGGTGCTTTTTACGAAATACATAAAGGGAAACCGTTTTACGAAACGCTTGTACAATTTATGAGCTCGGGACCAATTGTAGCTGTTGTACTAGAAAAAGAAAATGCAGTTGAAGATTACCGTACTTTAATTGGGGCTACTAACCCTGAGAATGCAGCCGAAGGAACTATTCGCAAATTATATGCAACCAGTTATCAGCAAAATGCAGTTCATGGCTCCGACAGCGATGATAATGCAAACCTGGAAGCTGATTTCTTTTTCTCAAAAACTGAAAGAGTTTAATCTAACAGTCATTCCGAACTTCCTGCCCGGCATTAGTCAGACGGGGTTTCGGAATCTTTATCTAAACAGATGCTGAAATAAATTCAGCATGACGTAACAAAATAGAAAAGCTGCTTCGAATTTAATTTCGAAGCAGCTTTTTTATTTTACTCTGCACTTATAATCGCTGTAGTTTCATGCGATTCACCAGCCTCCAGATGAATTACGTCGTTTATTTTATTAACCGTTTCGAGACAAATAAAAGTTTCGTAACCCCAGTCGGGTAAATCACCCATTTGTTTACTGGTTTCTTCTCCCGGATTCCAAACCGTTGAGTTACTACTACCCTCTTTTTCTACCTTAATACTTCGATTAAAAATTGGGTCGCTTATTACACAACTTGCCTCGGTATTGTAATAATGGCGCGTAGTTTCTTCCGATATGCTTAGCAATTCTTCTTCCTGAATATAATCGCCGCCATCCAATTGATTTTGGTAGCGTGTATCTTTTAAGCCTCCAATGGTAATATTTTCAATACCCGACAAGCTAAAGTAAGTATGTAAGGCGCTGGTATATTCAATCACTTTGTTCGATGGGTTCGTAACTTTTAATGTAACACTCAACTTTGCACCAACCGTAAAAATCATTTCAGCACAAAAATCAAAATCCCAATATTTTTTTGTTTCGTCCGAAGCACAAAGTTGTAGCGTAATTTGGTTTGCACCACCAGTAAGTGTTTCTGTATTTGTTACTTCCCAATTCATAATTCGAGCAAAACCGTGTTGCGGTAAACTTTCGTTAGTTTCGTGTGGCCCAAACCATGGGAAACAAACCGGAATACCACCACGAATGGCTTTCCCCGATTCAAACATACTATCAGGACTCATCCAAAGCACTTCCGCATTGCGCGCCGGGTTATAACTTGTAATATGTGCACCGTACAAACAAATGGTGGCATCGGCAAACTTGTTCGAAACCATGGCATATACAAAATCATCTTCTTCGTAAAATCCAACTTCGGCTTCAATCCCAAAATTGTCATCTAAATCGTCAATATTCATTGTTAGCTTATTTATTTAAATATGATTTTTGAAACTACAGTCCCCCCGGCATTTTCGTTGATTCTACGCACAATCTCTTCGCGCATCATAAACAGTTCGTTTTTCACAACCGACGAACTAATTTCGACGTATAAAATCCGGTGGCGGATGTAAATATTTTTGGTGTAATGAGCAATGGTTTTACCCAACAGTTTTTCCCAGCCATCAACAACATCAACTTCTTTAAGTTTTTGGTCCATCTGGTTTTGTTTGATGTATTCTTTTAAAACCTCACTTAACGATTGTGTATTACTTCTTCTCATTGTGCCAACTCTACTTGTCCTGTTTCTACTTTAAATATGCGAAAATCGGTATCCATTTTCCTGATTATGGAATCCAAATGTTCGCGATTGGTATCTGTTATAAATATCTGGCCAAACTGTTCGCCAGCAACTGTAGTCACAATTTGCTCAACACGATGCTGATCTAGTTTATCAAAAATATCGTCTAACAATAGTATTGGTTTCTGCCCCGATATTTCTTTTATAAAATTAAACTGTGCCAGTTTTAATGCCACAAGGAATGTTTTTTTCTGTCCTTGCGAACCCAGCTTTCTAATCGGGTACTTTCCAATATTCAGCAGCAAATCATCTTTATGAATACCAACTGTGGTGTACTGAGCAGCACGATCTTTGGGCATGGCTAACTTTAAACTTGCTTCAAAATCATTTTCGTATAAATGGGATTGATGCACCAAATCAACCTCCTCGTTTCCTTGCGAAATAAAGGTATAATAATGTTGAAATACCGGTATTAACTTTTTCACAAACTCGGTTCGTTTTTTATGAATTCTCCCGCCGTATTCCACCAACTGGCTATCCCAAATTCCCAATAACTCTTCGTCGAAATAACGTTCCGAAGCAAATTGTTTTAAAAGGTTGTTTCGCTGCAACAACGCACGGTTGTATTTCAACAGATCATCTAAATAATTCTGATTGTATTGCGAAATAACACCATCCATAAATTTCCGACGTTCGTCGCTACCTCCTAAAATCAGATTTACATCCGAAGGAGTAATCATAACCAATGGCAATAAACCAATATGTTCCTGCAGTTTTTTGTAAACCTTAGTATTGCGTTTAAATTGCTTTTTCTGCCCTTTTTGTAAACCACACGAAATAACTTCTTTCGATTCCGAACGGTTATAATTTCCATTCAGTATAAAAAAACTTTCTTCGTGATTAATATTTAACTGATCAGTAGCATTAAAAAAGCTCTTACAAAACGAGAGGTAATAAATGGCATCGAGCATGTTGGTTTTACCTGCTCCATTTTTACCAATAAAACAATTCAGCTTAGGCGAAAATTTTGCCTTAACTTCATTTATATTCTTAAAATTTACAATTGAAATATCTTCAATATGCATTTTTCGTAGTTTATTATAGTGCTACAAAACTATGAAAAAAGGCCTCACAATACCGAATTGTTAGCAAAAAGCAGTTAATAACACATTTATGTTGATTATTATTAAAAATAATACAAGCATAAGATTATCTCTTTTGAAAAAAAAACTATTTTTGCGGCACAATTTTGAAAAAGAGAGAAATGGCAAAGAAGAAAGTTGATCAAGACGATAACTTACAAGAACTTGAAAGTGCGTTAACCAAAACGGAACAATTTATCGAAGATAATCAGAAAATGATTAGTTACGTTGTTGGTGGAATTATCTTAGTAGTAGCTGCCTATTTAGGGTTTAACAAGTTGTACTTGCAACCCAAAGAAGACGAAGCGTTATCGCAAATGTTTATGGCTGAAAATTATTTCGAAAGAGATTCTTTTAACCTGGCAATTAATGGCGATGGAAACTACTTAGGGTTTCTTGATATTATTGACGATTATGGTATCACAAAGTCGGCAAACAGAGCGAAATATTACACAGGTGTGTCGTATTTGCACTTAGGCCAATTTGAAGATGCTTTGGATTATTTGAATGATTTCAAAACCGATGATTTATTATTGGCTCCGGTTGCTGAAGGTGCAAAAGGTGATGCTTACCTTGAATTAGGTGAACAAGACAATGCACTAAAACAATACAAAAAAGCTTACGCTGCTTCTGATAACGAATTAACAACTCCGGTTTATATGATGAAAGCTGCAGCATTGCTTGAGTCGATGGATGAGTTGAAAGATGCACTTGCATTGTACGAAGACATTAAAGCAAAGTACCCTACTTCTACAGAAGGCACAAACGCCGACCGTTACATTGCTCGCGTAAAGATTAAGTTGAACTAAGAAATTCAATAGTTATTATATTTAACCCCTCTTCGGAGGGGTTTTTTGTTTAAAATAGTTAGGGTTTATTACGATTTATCCTGTAACTTATAGCTGCAGGAATTCTAAAAGAATATAAATTATGGCAACAAGAGATTTATCAGCATACGATGTAAATTCCGTTCCGCCGGCCGAGAATATGAGATTTGGTGTAGTGGTAGCCGAATGGAACCTACAAATTACTGGAGCACTTGCTAATGGCGCAGTCGATACATTAAAAAAACACGGTGCTGTTGAAGATAACATTTCGGTAAAATATGTACCTGGTACCTTTGAATTACCAATGGGTGGTCAGTTTTTTGCTGAAATGGACAATGTAGATGCAGTCATTCTTTTGGGCTGTGTTATTCAGGGCGAAACCCGCCACTTCGATTACATTTGCGAAGCAGTTGCTCAGGGGACTAAAGATTTAAACCTTAAATATAACAAGCCTTTTATTTTTGGTGTTTTAACTACCAACGACGAACAACAAGCTATAGACCGTGCTGGCGGCGTACATGGCAATAAAGGCGACGAAGCTGCGGTTACAGCCATTAAAATGATTGATTTGCAGCGTTCGTTCAAATAGACAACATATCTCTTAATCATTTCTTCATCAAGTCCGACTGTACTCACAAAATACCCACGTGACCAAAAATGGTTGCCCCAATAAGGCTTTTGCTTTAAATCGGGGTACGTCCTGAAAATATTTATCGCCAGTTTACCTTTCAGGATACCCATAAATTATGAAATTGAAACTTTGGGAGGAACAGAACAAACCAGATGAACATGGTCTTTCTGGACACTTAGCTCATCTATTTCTACATCCTTCCATTGTGAGATAACATGAATAT
>JAUVDE010000135.1 GCA_030595485.1 Draconibacterium sp. | reverse complement strand
ACCATTTTGTTATAAAATAACAGAAAAAAACAAACGTAAAGAAGTTTCATTTGATGACTTAAAACAAATAAATACAATTATATGAAAACAATTATTACATCTACCGGAGATAGCACACTTGCAGAATTTGACTTACGATTTGGACGTGCCGGCTGGTTTTGCGTTTACGACGCAGAAACAAAAGAAACTAACTTCATCGAAAATAGTTTTAAAAACTCAAATGGTGGAGCAGGTACAAAATCATCGGAAATGGCGGCAGAACTAGGTGCAACACAAGTAATCTCTGGTCATTTTGGGCCAAAAGCCAAAGACCTTTTAGAACGTTTAAACATTCAAATGGTAACCATGAATGACGAACAACTAAAAGTTGAGGACATTATAAGTAAACTAGAAAAAAATTAAAGTCATGCCACAATTAGACAAAACCGGACCAATGGGACAAGGTTCTCAAACCGGAAAAAAACAAGGAACATGTAACAGTGAGAAAGACGCTAACGTAGAATTCGCACCGCAAGGAAGAGGAAGGCGTCGCGGATTAAAATTTGGTGCTTCGCAAGAATCGGATAATCAAATGGGCTTAGGTAGAGGTGCCGGCCGTGGAAGAGGCAACAGACCTGGAAGAGGAATGGGACAAGGTAGAAACTTGTAATTAAACAAAAATATTTAATAAGCTTGAAAAGGTTAACTGTAGAGATAGTTATATCATTTCAAGCTAACAATTAAAAGAAATAAAATGAAGAAAAAGATTGCAATTCCGGTTGATGAAAATGGAATTTTGGACGGACATTTCGGACACTGTAAGTTTTTTGCATTAATAGATGTAGAAGACGATAAAATTGTGTCGGAAGAAAAAGTAACGCCTCCACCCCACGAACCGGGTGTGTTACCTAAATGGTTAGCCGAAAAAGGTGCAACTGATGTTCTTGCCGGAGGAATGGGGCATAAAGCCATCCAAATTTTCAACTACAACAAAGTAAATGTATTTGTTGGCGCTCCACAATTATCTACTACCGAATTGGTAAAAGGTTTTCTGGAAAAAACGTTTGAGTTTACCGCCAACTATTGCGACCACTAAGAAGAGCCTCTTTTCAAGTTTTCTGGGCATTACTGTGGTGTATCGTCTCAGAAAATAATTAACTATAAATCGGTGATTCCCCGGAGTGATTACTTCGGGGAATTTTTAATGTGCAAAATGTGAGTACTAACAATGAAAATCGCCATAGCCAGTGGAAAAGGTGGAACAGGAAAAACAACAGTTTCACTTAACCTGTACTATTTTCTTTCAAAAGAATTGAATAATCGAGTTCAACTTATCGACTGCGATGTTGAGGAGCCCAACGATGCTCTATTTTTCCCTGAGGTAAAAACAAAGTATGATAAAGAAGTATTTTCATTGGTCCCTAGGATTGATACTGACAAGTGCACGTTTTGCAAAAAATGTGCTGAATGGTGTGAATTTAATGCTATTACCATTGTTAAAAACCTAAAGTTCGCTGACGTAAATACAGATTTATGCCATTCGTGTGGAGTTTGTACCATAGCTTGTAATTTTAATGCAATTACCGAATACAAAAAACCATTGGGAATTATTTCGGAGTTTAATACTAATTTTGGTTTGGGGCTAACTGAGGGAAGATTGGAAATTGGTTCAGCCATGCAAACCTCGCTTATAAAAGAGGTAAAAAAATATGCTGACGATAAAGCGATACTTACACTATTTGATGCACCTCCCGGAACCAGTTGTCCCGTGGTTGAAACAGTTTCCAATACCGATTATGTAATTTTAGTAACTGAACCTACCCCATTCGGATTAAACGATTTAAAAATTACGGTTGAATTACTTCTCGATTTAAATATCCCTTTTGGAGTAATTGTAAATAAAGCAGACATAGGTAACAATGAGATTTTTGAATTTCTGAAAGAAAAAGGCATTGAGTTAATTGGCAAAATACCTTTTTCGAAAGAATATGCCCGAAATTATGCTGAGGGTCAACTATTTGAAAACATTCCGGATGAAATTGAATTGGCCTACGCAGAAATTGTGTTGAAGCTAAAAGACAAAATTGTCACAACATGAAAGAGATTACCATACTTAGCGGAAAAGGTGGAGCCGGAAAAACAACGGTTACCGCAGCATTGGCATCGGTGGCAGAGAATGCTGTTTTTTGTGACAATGACGTTGATGCAGCCGATTTACATTTGATACTTCAACCAAAGGTTCTGGAATGCCATGAATTTGATAGTGGCTCGGTGGCCCAGATAAACACTGACATCTGCACCAATTGTGGCCTGTGTGAAGAATTGTGCCGGTTTTTCGCAATTCACAAAAATACCAACAATGCACCTGTAGTTAATCCTTTTCAATGCGAGGGATGCCGTTTGTGTGAACGAATTTGCCCTGCAAACGCAATTACAACACATCAAAGCCTGAACAATTACTGGTACATTTCTGAAACACGATTTGGGGTTTTGGTTCATGCTAAAATGGGACCGGGAGAAGAAAATTCGGGCAAGCTTGTGACAAAAATTAGAGAGCGGGCAAAAGAAATTGCCACCGAAACAAATGCCGATTATGTAATTAACGATGGTCCTCCCGGAATTGGCTGTACAGCTATTTCTTCCATTACCGGCACCAATGCTGTTTTATTGGTAATTGAACCAAGCATTTCAGGTTTGCACGATGCTGCTCGACTGGTTAAATTGGTGAATTCTTTTGGTGTGCCCTTGTTTGCCGTTATCAATAAATACGACCTAAACGAAACTTTTACCAAAACAGTAAGAGATTATCTAACTACTAATAATATTCCACTTGTGGGTGAAATTCCATTTACCAAACTAATGGTAGATTCTATGATTTGTGGAAAATCGGTGCTTGAATATGCTCCGAACAATAATATCAGCCAAACATTTGTTGATATTTGGTCAGCAATAAACTAAATTCGCCCCAACAATATGAGACTTACCGTTTTAACTGAAAATACAGCAGGAGGAAAATTCCTAGCAGAACATGGCCTTTCTTATTTAATTGAGATTGATGAAGAAAAGATTTTATTTGACGCTGGGCATTCCGATGTCTTTCTTCAAAATGCAAAACAACTTGGCATCAATATTCAAACCGAAGTTAAAAAAGTAGTCTTAAGTCATGGGCACTGGGATCATGGAAATGGTCTTGAACATTTAAACGGTCAAACATTAATCACACATCCGGCATCATTTGCCAAGCGTTATCGCAAAAGTGACCACTCTCCTGTTGGACTTTCCATTTCGAAACAACAATTAGAGAATAGCTTTAAATTAAATGAAACAAAGTCACCATTTCAAATAAGCAAAAATTTGTTTTTCCTGGGTGAAATACCTCGCACAAATGATTTTGAGAGCCAAACTACTCCTTTCGAATTAGAAGATGGCTCTGATGATTTTATTATGGACGATTCGGCATTGGTAGCCATTCAAGACAATAGGCTTATAATTATTACGGGTTGTTCTCACTCGGGTATTTGTAATATTTGCGAGCAAGCAAAATTAGTGACCGGAGTTTCAGCAATAAATGTCGTAATAGGAGGGTTTCATTTGAAGTTTCAGAATAAACAAACAAAACAAACCATAGCATATTTCAAACAAAACAACATCGATACACTGCTTCCATCGCACTGCACAGACCTACCGGCTTTGTCACTTTTTCACAAAGAATTTAAAATACAACAGGTGAAAACAGGAATGGTATTTGATTTTTGACACATAGTTTAATACCTTTTCATTCGGACAAATATTTCTAATAAGCACGCTGAAAAACAATCTCGCTTAAACCAGCTACTTTATTATTTTCACTGTCGATATAAATGCGAACTGTTAATTTGCGGTCGGTAATTTTCACTACCCGTTCCGTCGTCCACTTTTGTTCGCCAGCATCCAAAGAATAGGTAGCTGCTTTTACTCCTTCGAAGTCTATTTTTTGCCACGATGGGAAGAATAAATCACCAACTTTGGCGCGTACCCGATATACCCCATTTTTGACATTTATTTCGTAATCGAAATAGTTATTAGGATTTGTACTTTTCGCCCTTTCTCCTGCGAATAAGACTTTCCGCAAACGTGCATTTCCTTCTTTGTGCCTTGCAATGCTTTCAACTTTACCCACTTTATTCCACTTACCCAACAACCAACCTTTTCCCGAATATTCTTCAAAAGAATGTAAATTTTTCTGGTTTCGATTATACTGCGAAGCCTTTCCAAAATCAAGTTTACCTCGTGTAAATGATTTTGGAAAACTATAGGAAAGGTTAAAATACAAATCATAAAACTGCGGGAAGAAATTAAGCGTATTATGGTAACGATTCGCATAAGATGGCACAGAGTCAGACTTAACTACAGCAAACTGCAAATGTCCCCAATTCTCATCTCCCCAGGCCGTTCCAATCAACTCTCCTCGTACCAGTTTTTGTCCCTTCTTAACTTCAATATTATTTTTGAACAATGCATCGTATACGTAATAAATACCAAGGTCTGTACCACTTTTTAAAAGCACACAAGCCTGTTTATCCATCTTATCCTGCTTTTTATCCTCAACCCAAACCACAGTACTTTTTTCAAGGGCAACAATCCAATGTTTTTGGATTCCGCGTGCATCATGTAAATCAATTCCAATTCCTGTAAACGACTCGTATTTCCCAGCATTATTTTTACCCAAATATGAAAACATATAACTATCCTCTTCAGCATTCCATAAAAAACCATCGTTAAAGCTTACCGGGAAAAAATAATCATGTTCGTTCAGCATACTTTTGTTTTGTTCCGAAAGGCAAATGAGTGCATCTTTTGTTAATAGTCCATGCAGTTTTCCATCGTCATCAATTGCTTTCAGATTTTTGTTATCGGCTACAAATAAACGTTTACTACAAGCCCCCACGGGTAAAGTACGCTGGCTAACCTGCATCCAAAGCGTATCGTCATCAACTTTAATTTTATTGAAAAGATGCTCAATTTCAAGTAGCTTTATTTCGATAGAATTGTAATAAATACTTTCACCGATATTCAAATTATAATAGCACGTATTCCCCCATATAATTTCAGGTTCCGTATTTTCCTGTGCATTAGAAAAAAAGGAGGTTAAACAAAAAACTAATATGTAAAAGTAGCTTCTCAATGCTGTACTTTAAAGGTTTTATTATTCATCTCAAAAGCAAGGTCACTTTCTTTTTCATCAATCAGTTTCTGAAAATTCGCTTTCAATTTCGTCTCATCTTCTGTCAAATCTGATAATGGATTTTTTTCAAGAACATCAGTTTTTGTATTATAAAAACGTCCATCCTGGTACAATTTATATTCGCTATTCATTACCCATCGGCTATGAAATTTCGACCAATTCCCCCAACGTGGCGTATAATGAATTAACACCTCATCCTGAATCTTGTCAAGCTCATTTGTAATCAATGGGAATAGACTTTTACCATCTGCCTTAAAAGTTTCGGGTGCAATTCCAGCAACATCGCAAAGTGTTGGCAACACATCGGCAAATGAAATTACCGATTCCTCGACCCTACAACCTTCCATTTTTGCTGGATAATTCAACACAAAAGGGACATGGTTACCATGATTAATATTTTCACCCTTGGCACCTATTATTGTGCCACTCGAAGTAGAAGATTTTATGGTTCGATGTGTTCCGTTATCGCCCGTAAAAATCAACAATGTATTTTCCCAAACTCCTTTCTCTTTCAGTTTTGCCTCTATTTCGCCCACAATTCGGTCGGTGTAAGCCATCATGTCGGCAAAATATGCGGTGTCTTTTTCGTAACGTCTATTCGGGTCTGCCCATTCTGGAGAATCAGGGGTAGGCACAAAAGGATCGTGTACTAAAACCATGGGATAATAGACAAAGAAAGGTTGCTCAGCTTTCCGATTGATAAAATCCAGAATGTAATCGGCAAAAACTCTTGGACCATAAGCATCTTCGTTTCGTGGCAGGTCTTTACCATTTTGGGTAATTAAAGGATTGGCAAAACGCCCTGTGGTTTTTGTGTTTTTATGGTGCAATTGCCACAAACAATATTCATCGAACCCAAAGTGGTATGGACGATTCACATCCTGATTGTTTGAATTATCCCGGTTAATACCATTTAACTGCCATTTGCCGGCAATACAAGTAGCATAACCTGCTTCTTGCAACAAATTACCAAAGGTTTGCTGGTTGGGATTCAAATAGCCAAAATCTTCGTAGTTGCGGTAATTGTATTTCCCAGTCATTATTTTCACACGCGAAGGCGTACAAAGTGGCTGCGAATAACAGTTTTCGAAACGAATTCCTTCACTTGCCAAACGGTCTAGATTTGGAGTTTTGTATTCAATACTTCCGTTACACCCTAAACACTCGTAGCCCATATCATCGGCCATTATTAGCACAATGTTAGGAGGTGTTTCGGGTTTGGAACATGCGAATAAACCAAATAGCGAAATAGCTAGAAAAAGATTTGCAATGGATTTCATAAATAGAAATGTTACCGTTAGTTTAGATACAACTCAATATTGATTTCCCCTTATTCTCAAACGAAAATATTTAATCCTTTAGCGATGAAATTTTAGCGACTCTACTACTTTTCCGTTTTGAGAAAAACCAGTAAAGAAAAAATAGCTAAGTAGAAAAATAGAAATAGTTTCTTCATGATTTAGGTTGTGTATAAGTTCTGTTACAAATCTATTAATATTCTGCTTATCAAACCAAGGCAACAAGAATTAATCTTAGCTTTCACAATTCCTTTCCACTGTTTATACCAGAAACATATCAAAATAAGCGATCAAAATTGTTTCTTTTTCCCTTCTTCTTCCTTGAAAAATAGTTTCGTAACTATGGCTATGAAAATATTTTTCGCGTCGAATAAGAAAAAAAAATTCAATTTTTCTAACAATCATTTTAACATGCAATTGGTATTACATAATTTATTTCGAAATTCTGTGTTTTAGTTATTTAACAAAGAATGAATTTTGTAAATTTGATAAAGTTCAGAAGGAATCATTTGAAAACATGAGAAAATCGCTACTATTTATTTTGTTATTCTCCTTTACCGTTGTGCAATTATGTGCGCAATCGGTTGGTTTGGTGCTTAGCGGTGGCGGAGCAAAAGGAATGGCTCACATTAGTGTAATCAGGGTTTTAGAAGAAAATAATATTCCGATTGATTATATTGCCGGAACTTCGATTGGGGCAATTGTAGGAGGGCTATACGCGGCAGGATACACCACCGACGAAATGGAACAACTTTTCCGATCGGATGATTTCTATTTTTGGACAACAGGTAAAATTCAGCGCGAATACCGGTATTATTTTAAACGTTCAGAGCCTTCGCCCGAGTGGCTGCGTCTTAAAGTAGCAAAACGCGAAGAAAAAGTGAAGTTACTTCCTCCTTCGTATATCGTTCCTGCCGAGCAAATGGATTTTGCTTTTATGGAACTTACTGCCGCTACCAACGCTGCTTGCGATTATAATTTCAGCAATTTAATGGTGCCCTTTTTTTGTATTGCTGCCGATGTAAACAAGAGTCAACCTGTTCTGTTACGAAGTGGCGATTTGGGCAGTGCCATGCGGGCATCAATGACCGTTCCGTTGTATTTCAAACCCATTACAATTGATGGGAACCTGCTTTTTGATGGTGGTTTATTGAATAACTTTCCCACACGGGAAATGAAAGAAACCTTTCACCCTGATATTATTATTGGGCATAAAGTAGCCAACAACTCGAAAAAAGCAGAAGCAGATGATTTATTGGGACAAGTCGCGAATATAGTCATGCGACCAACCGATTTTAAAATTGATGCCGAAGATGGTATTCTATTGGAAACCACATTTGAAGATGTTGGCTTAATGGATTTCAACAAAATAGATCATGTAATGGTTCGAGGAGAAGAAACAGCAGCACTTGCCATTGACAGCATAAAAAACTTAATTAAGCGACGAGTTTCAAAAGATGAAGTAAAGGCGAAAAGAGATAAATTTAATTTGCGTAAGCCAGAATTATTTTTTCAGAACATTCAGGTTGAAGGCGTTAGCGACCCAATGCAACGTCGCTTTATTATACAAAGTGTAAAACATGGCTACGATGTGGTTTCGTTGTCCAATTTAAAAACAGAATATTTCAAATTGGTTGCCGACCAACACTTAAAATCGATTCGGCCAATTACACGCTACAATACAGAGTCGGGTTATTTCGATTTACATTTAAAAGTAGAACCAGAAAAAAGAGTTGATGTAAGTATTGGTGGTAATCTTTCTACAAAACCCATTAACCAGGGTTTTGCTAGTTTTAATTTCAGAAGTTACAAC
>JAUVDE010000136.1 GCA_030595485.1 Draconibacterium sp. | reverse complement strand
TTGGTTTTATTATTTCATTATTACGAGGAGTAGAGTGGGTTGCAACCGGAAAAGTTACCATTCCTATTCCTAAAGATTTCCCAACAGCTGAAGCTGGTAGTAGTAGGGAGTTTGAGTTGAAAAAATAATAGATCAACAAATCATCGAGATAAAATAATTCGATGAAATTATTCAGATGGAGGAATTCGTAAAATAGAGATACTACGAACAATCACACAAACTCGCTGAAAAGTAATGGTTTCAGCGAGTTTTTTGTCTTCTGAAGTCTATGGCTTGTTAAATTTATTTATCATCCGCTAACAATACTGTGGTTAATTCTTCGTAGCCTTTTAATTCTTTAACATTATATTCTGCGAAGTTGTCAGACATATCAATGCCCCTTCTTTTTCTTAGTTTTGCCCAATCCTCGCGTGCACCTTCTTCATCTCCCATTTCATAACGACAAAGACCTCGCATGTAACAAAGGCTTTGGTCGTAAGGCCGGTAACGAATACCATAGTTAAAGTTTTTCAATGCTCTTTTGAGATTTCCTTTTACAAATAAATTTTCTGTTCCTTTCTTAAAATAGATTTTTGCTGTATGCAAAAAATCTCGGTTTAAATTACTCTTTATCTTCAAAATCACCTCTTTTTCCATGGTAACGGCTTTATGATTATTATAACCAGGCTTCCACATTCCTTCGCTTGTTTTTATAATATCGATAATTTCTTCGTCTATTTTATATGAAACACTGTTAATTACTTTAAAATCGGTTAATTTTCCTTCGGAAGTAATGTTAAATCGAATAACTTCTGTTCCTTCAGAAAATTCACTATTGTCTTGAACTGGATAATTATCAGCTACATATTGGCTAATTGAGTTCGAATTAATATCATTCTCAAATTTCAATACATCTTTAATTCCAGTAAATTTTGGAGGATTAACTTCTACCTCCGACTTTTCCAGTACATTTTTCATCTCCTCAACTTTTTGGTTTTGTCCCAATGCTATGCTTGAAACTAACACACAGATTAAAATAATTACATAATTTTTCATGGTTTCTGAAATTTAAATTCAACAATAATTTAAATGTAAAATTACAGCGGTATCCATGGTCGTGCATAGCAGTAGTGTTGCAAGAGCTTTCAATTCTGTTGCATTCATTGAAATTATAATTGCAAATTGAAACTATGTTGCGTTTGAGGTTTTAAAAGGAAAATACTTGGCAAAATCAGTAGCCTCCCAGGTTCATTTTTTCAAGTAAAGCTAGAAAACAGAGTTCGTCGCGAAGACTTTTAAAATCTAGTTCATATTTAATTTGTACAACATTTGGTACTCTGTTCTCATAGGCCATTGTCAAATAGTCTAAAGCCTTATCGTTTTTACTAATAAGAGCGTAATTTTGTGCAAGAAAATAACAATTCTTAATTTCATTTTTTAACTGCCTGCCTATCTTAAAACGAATAATACCTTCTATCCCAGATTCAGAATATATACTATCGAATAATTGAGCATCATTTTTCGGTGAATAAGCAAATAACAGCTTTTTATATTCTTCAAGAGCTTCTAATTCATTTTTCTGCCTTAAAAAAATGTTGAATTTTTTGTTGGCTTGACCTTTAATATCTCCATCAATTCTGAATATTTTTTCAGTTACTTCAAGCGCATTGTTATAATTGCCTAGTCTGAAATGAGTGTTATAACTTACTTGAAGTAGAATTCTAGTATGTGGCTTTAAATCAATTGCTTTTTCAATATGCTTGCGGGCTTTCTCTTTTTCACCAATAATACTCAAATATTCAGAATACCACTGATGAGCAGTAGCATAATTCGGATTTAATTCAATTGCTTTCTGAAATTCTTTTTCAGCCAAATCCCAATTCCAGTCAAACAGTGAAGCAATCAATCCTAGCGTTGCATGTGCTTCGGCAAGGTTTTTATCAATTGCAAGAGCCTTTTCAATATATTTTCTAGTTTTTGGAATATTCATCTGCCATGGATCAAACTGAAACCAGGAAAGTATAGCATATGAATCGGCTAATCCGACATAAGGCAAACAATAATTCGAATCGAGTTCAAGTGCCTGATTGTAATATTCAATACTTTTTCGAAGGTTCTCTTCACCTCTTAATTGCCAGTAAAACCGACCTTCCGCATATAAATTATAAGCTTCTTTATTTAAAGTGTATTTTTTATTCAAAAGCTCACTCTCTTCGGGTGTAAGCACTGCTTCCAATTCATCGGCAATTTGCTTCGATACATTAGAAACAAAGTATAAAGCATTGCTTAAATCATCATCGTATTTCTCCGACCAAATTGTTTTATCGTGCTTGGTGTGAATAAGGCGAACATACAGTCGTACTCCATCTTCTGTTTTATACAAACAACCTTCTACAATATACGAAACACCTAACTCCTTGGCAATTTCATAGATACTTATATCTGGCGATTTATAGGCTTTTGTAGAAACTGTTGATTTTACTTCGAACTCGTGAATATGAGAAAGTCGGTTTGTGATATCATTCATTATTCCATCAGCCAGAGATTGGTTCTTAGGATCGTCACTCGAGTTTGTTAATGGAAGAATAGCAATTGATTTAACGGTGTTTTTTGTGAGTTCTCCATTCAGAAATCTGTAAGAAAAAAAGCTAAACAGAATGATTACAAGTACTCCACCTGCAATAAACAATAGTTTTTTATTGCCTAAATTAACATTACTCGTAGCGGGTTGTGTTTTTTGTTCAGTAGGTGTGTTGCTTGTAGTTTCGTATGTGAATTCGTCGGTATGTTTTTTATATTCTCCGGGTGTGTATCCAAAATAATCATGGAAACATTTATTAAAATAGGAGGGACTTGAAAAGCCAACTTTGTAAGCAACTTCGGAAGCAGTACACAATTCCCGTTTCAACATCTCTTTCGCCTTTTTTAACCTTACTTCGCGAATGAATTGGCTGGTTGATTTATTGCTTATTGCGTGTAGTTTCCGATGAAGTTGTGAATGGCTAATTCCCATTTCATTCGCCAACTCTTTTACTCCAAAGTGCTCGTTTGCTAAATTTGCTTCTGTTATTTCAGTAAGCTTTCGAATAAAAGCGGTATGGTCATGAGCATTTATAGACATGATTTTTGGCAAATATGGAGAAAAACAAAACTCTATAATTTACGAAAAATCAATGATTTAAGCAATGTTTGTTGCAATTATTATTTAGACGGAGGAAGAATGTTTCTTGTAAATATTTTAGTTTATTAAGCCGATAGATCCCGATACTCCAGGCACCAATTCAAATACTTGCTTTGGTTCTAAGCCCGGCTCTTTTCGGTGCGAAACATAAATTATTGTGGTTTGTCCTTCGGCTGCAATTTTATTTATTAATGCGCTTAAAAGAGAAGCATTGTAATCATCTAAACCATGTGCCGGTTCGTCTAAAATTAAAAGTGTAGGGTGTTTTATCATTGCCCGAGCAATTAAAACCATACATTGTTGCCCTTCATTTAGGCTTGAAAAACGAGCATGTTTTAATTCTTCCAAACCAATCAGTTTTATCCATTGTCCTGCTACACGTTTTTGCATTTCAGTGGGTTTTTTATACAAACCTATGGAGTCTACCAAATCCGAAATAACCATTTTTTCAATGGTGTTCCAGCCCCTAAACAAAGTAATCATTGCCGGAGTAACATAACCAATGTTCTTTTTTATTTCCCAAATGCTTTCACCTGTTCCGCGTTTATGTCCGAACAGTGTAATGTCTTGTCCGTAAGCTTTTGGGTTATCTCCTGTAATCATTGTCAGTAAGGTCGTTTTACCCGAACCATTTGGCCCTTTCAATTGCCAGAAATCACCTGCATTAACTGTCCAGTTAATAGCCTCTACTATTGTTTGCTTACCGTACTTTACGTTTACATTTTTAAAGGAAAGTAAAGGATTTTTATGTAATGTATTTTCGTTTAAAGGATGGGGGAGACTTTCCGTCAATTCTACAATATTTTCACTGGCGTATTGTATTTTATAAGTCTCAATATTTCCTTTAAATACGATATTTTCATTCTCAACACGTACGGCATCTTTAATAAAAGGAAGCAAGCTGTCTTTGCGTTTTACCAGTTGAATAATGGGAATCTCATTTGAAAGTTCCAATAATTTTCTTTCAATTGTTTTAACAGAATCAACATCAATCATATCAAAAACATTATCAAGTACCAAAAAATCGGGTTTCGCTGAGAATAGATGTTGCAGCAAGGCTTTACGTTGTTCTCCACTTGAAAAGGTTTGCAAACCACGACCTTGTGATTTGGACAAGGTATAATTATCATGAATGGCTTCTTCCTTGATAAACTTTTCCAAAGTTAATGTTGAAAACAGAACGCCTTTTTTCTCCTCTAATTCTTGAAGTTCCTGCGGTGGTTTACCTTTCAGCAGGTTTTGAATGATAGTAGATTTTGCAGAAAGTCCCCGACCATATATTGCGCAATGTTTGTTTTGTGACATACAACAAAAATAGTATTCCTTTTTAGAGCTAAATAACGAAATCGGTTCAGATAGATTTTTTATTTTCTGTATGCAGAAAATCACCTAAATCATGATATGAGATCAAATACTATATTTTTATTCTGTTTGCAATGTGCGGGAGTATTGTTTTGGGGCACAAGTATAATCGAAGAAAGCCAAGCTTTTAGACGATATGCTAAGCATTAATGAAGTCACCTGAACAACTGTTTTAGGGGTGATGGCAGCTTCGTTCTTAATGTCGACTGGTTTCAGTTTTATTAGAATTAGTACAGATTATGACAAAAATTATACAATAGAATACAAATATTAGCCTACTTTTTTCAACCTTTGAAACAATAACCTAAAATGAATTTAAAAATGAAGCATTTTCTTTTTCTGCTCTTAGCATTCTTCCTGTTTACACAAACCAAGGCACAAATTACCGAACGCGAACGCCCCCAAGAATGGGATAATTTAATTGAAGGCGGGCGATTTCTTGATCTATTTTTACCTATATCAACAATTGGAAAATTAAGCCAAGGCGAGTGGGGGACAAAGGAAGTTATTCAACGTTATGTCGATAACGGAATTGAAGAAAAAGAATGGTCGTACTGGGGTGGAAATATTTTAGAGGAAGATGGCAAGTTCCATTTATTTGTTTGCCGTTGGCCCGAAGGTGCAAAAAAAGGACATATGGAATGGCCACGCTCAACGGTTGTACATGCTATTGCCGATAATAGTTTTGGCCCATTTAAATTTGTTGAGGAAATTGGGAAAGGGCACAACCCTGAAACCTATCAATTGGCAAATGGTGGATATATTATTTATGTTATTAATGGACACTATTATTCCGAGAATATAAATGGCCCCTGGGAATACCGGAAATTTGATTTTAACGCACGCGACCGCAGAATTCCTGATGGTTTGTCGAACCTTACTTTTGCCAAACGCGAAGATGGTTCTTATATAATGATGTGCCGTGGAGGTAGCATTTGGTTTAGCAAAGATGGTCAGTCGGAATTCAAGCTGGTAACTGAGGAACGTGTTTATCCACCTTACGATGGGCGTTACGAAGACCCTGTTATGTGGCGAACTGATATTCAGTATCATATGATTGTACACGATTGGTTAGGACGAATTGCCTACTACATGCGCTCTATGGATGGTATTAACTGGAAACTGGATCCTGGTGAAGCTTATGTGCCGGGCATAACAGTTTACGAAGATGGAACCAATGAAGGTTGGTTTAAATACGAACGTATTAAAGTGTTTCAGGATGAATATGGACGAGCTACTCAAGCTAATTTTGCGGTAATCGACACCTTGAAACATAACGACATGGGTAACGATAACCATAGTTCTAAAAACATTGGAATTCCTTTAACAGTAGGGCGTTTACTTACAATTATTGATAAAGAGAAAATTACGGAGGATACAAAAGAAATTAAGGTTCGAGTGACTGCCGAAGAAGGCTTTAATCCACAAAAAGACATGGACATTGAATCGCTGCGTTTTGGAGCTTCGGAAGAGGTGAACTTTGGTAAAGGATGTAAAGTAGTTGGTCGCGAAAAAGATGGGAAAGATTTGATACTTACTTTCGCAGGCGAAGGAAATGGTATTACCGACGAAAACTTTACCGCCAAACTCATTGGAAAAACAGCAAAAGGGAAATTACTTTTTGGCTACGCACGTTTACCATGGCTCGATTATCTGCAAGCTGCACTTTCAGCCCGTTTGCCAAAGCTTACCGTAAATGATAAGTGGTGCACTGCAATTGTAGAAATTCAAAATTTCGGACAAAACGAATCGGGAAATGCGGAAGTACAAGTGGAATATAAAACACGTAGATGGAATAAATTGGCACCCGTTTACATTCCAATTTTAAAACCTTTCGAAAAAACCAAAATTAAAGTGGAAGGCCCCTGCAGAGCTGCACTTAACGAATTGGTTGATGTTCGGGTAACCATTACACATCCAAATCAAAAACCAATTGTATTAAACGGCCAAATTTCTGTTTCCAATTAATAGCCCTTACAATTTGCAACCAATAAGAATGTAAAAGAAGAAACATAAAATTTACTCAAACAATGTCAGCAGATCGAATAAAGCTTCCGAATGAACTTATTCGAAAAGAATTGAACTTATTCCATTTTCTGGTTCTATCTTTAGTGCAAAACGGATAATATGAAACGACGAAATTTTATTAACTCAGCAGCATTGGCGGGACTTGGATTAACATTGGGTTCTTCTACTCCGGCCTCAAAACAAAATAACAAGAAATCGCTTCGGGCAACATTCTCGCAAAACGACAATCGCTTTTCAATTTATACCCATGCCAATATAAAGCCAACTCGTATATTTCATATTACCGACACGCATCTTTCGCTCGACGATGAAAGAGGTTCTAAATATCAGGAATACAGCCGAAGAATGGCAGGAGCCTATAAAAGCAATACTCATTTTCAAACACAAAAAAGAGTTACCACACAAGAAAGTTTTGAAATGACTTTAAAGCTGGCGAAAGAACAGGATGTAGATTTTCTGGCACTTACCGGCGATATTTTTAGTTTCCCATCAGAAGCAGCAGTGGAGTGGGCGCTACAGCAATTAAACGAAACGCAGATTCCTTTTGCTTACGTTGCCGGAAACCACGATTGGCACTACGAAGGTATGAGCGGAAGTTCGACTCAATTACGCGAAACCTGGGCAACGAAACATTTAAAACCCATGTACCAGGGCAAACATCCGCTTTATGCCAGTTACGAATTTAATGGGCTTCGTTTTGTTTGTATCGATAACTCTACCTACGAAATTCTGCCCGAACAGCTCGATTATTTTCAAGAGCTTGCAGAATCGGATACACCCATTGTTTTATTAATGCACATTCCTTTATTTATGCCGGGACGCTCAATGGGCTACGGATGTGCAAATCCCAATTGGGGTGAAAAAGGAGATAAGAATTTTGAAATAGAACGACGCGAGAAATGGCGCAAGGGTGGCCATACAAAAGTTACGAATGATTTTTACAAGGCAGTTTTTAAAGCTCCAAACTTACTAGGTATTTTAGCCGGACATACGCATCGGCCAGCCATTGATGTAAAAAAAGGAATTGCTCAGATGGTAAGTTCACACAATGCAACGGCGTATTATTCTGATATTAACTTTAATACGTTTCCTTAGTTTGTTGTTTATGTTCGAGCTTAATAAATTTCGATAATTGAAACTTAATCAAAGATCCTAAAAAGTTAATTTCACTATGAATATAGAACAAATTCGATTACTATTTCCAATCACAAAACAAGCTGTTTATCTCAACAATGCTTCACAATCTCCTCTGAATACATTAGTAAACAATAGACTTCAAACTCATTTAAAAACAGAATTAAATTTTGTTGGTAAAAAAGTATTTTGTCGTGATGACACACGTGCGTTATTATCAAAGTTATTGGGTGGTTCACCTACCGAATATGCTTTTTAACAACAAGCACCGGAGTGGGTATAGGGATTGTGGCGCAAGGCATCGATTTTAAAACAGGAGACAATATTATAATTCCTGAACGAGAACATTGGAATAACACTTTTCCTTGGTTAAATCTTGAACAAAAAGGCGTTGAAATTCGATTTGCGAAAATCAATGAAGATAATAGTATTGATACCGAAGCAATCGAAAAATTGATTGAAACATGGTATAATCGGAAAAGGAGACACTCAACTTTGGGATATAAAACGATAGAAGAATTTGAAATTTTAAACAATAATCAAAAATTGGCGGCATAGCTTATCTTACCGTCCAACTTTTTGTTGCATATCCATTTAGCCAAATTCATAAATTCG
>JAUVDE010000171.1 GCA_030595485.1 Draconibacterium sp. | reverse complement strand
CTTTGAGAAATATCCATCTGGCTTAAATGTTGTTGGGCCTCCCCATCTAATTACTTCTTTTACATCTCCAAGAATACCTGCCTCAAACCATTCTTTTACTAATCGAATGCCATGGGTTGTATGTCCCTGATTTGCCATTTGCGATACGATACCATAATGTTTAGCTGCTTTTTTCATGGTGCGGCATTGCCAAATATTATGCACAAGTGGTTTTTCTACCAGTACATGTTTCCCAAGTTGCATTGCTGTCATTGCAGCCGCGAAATGTGTATGGTCAGGAGTTGCGATCATTACGGCATCAATTTCGTTGGCCATCTCGTCGAACATCACCCTAAAATCTTTGTACTTTTTAGCATTGGGTACAGTTTTGTACGCTCTATCAGTCATTCTGTCGTCAACGTCACACATGGCCACAATATCCTCTTTGGCAATCTGGCTCCAGCTGGCATGACCTCTTGCGCCAACACCAATCATTGCAAAACGCAATTTTGTACTTGGTGCACAAGCAATAAAATTAGGAATAAATAATGCTCCTGTTCCGGCAATTACTGCCGATTTTAAAAATGTTCTTCTATTTGTATTGTTCATTGTATTATTGATTTAGGTATAGTGATTATTTAATTGCTTTTTCAAGTTGAATCTTCCAATTCTCATAAGCTTCTTTGTACTGACTTTCTTTCGTAGTATCAGGCTCAATTATTTCCAGTTTTTTAAGGTTGGTAAAGGCTTCGTTAAACGATTTGTAATATCCCGAACCAACTCCGGCACCACGAGCTGCACCTACCGAACCATCGGTATTGTATAATTCAATTGTAGCTCCGGAAACACCGGCTAAAGTATTTCTGAAAATAGGAGAGAGAAACATGTTTGCTTGTCCGGCACGAATAACAGAAGCATTAATACCAATGTTTTTCATGATTTCCATTCCGTAGTTAAACGAAAATACAATTCCCTCTTGTGCAGCTCTTAGTAAATGACCTTTGCCGTGAATATTAAAATTAACTCCATTAATCATTGAGCCAATTTCTTTGTTATTTAAAACACGCTCGGCACCATTTCCAAAAGGTAGGGTAGTAACTCCATCTGAGCCAATCGCAACTTTTGCTGCCAAGTCATTCATCGCCTCGTACGATAGATTTTCACCTACCATACGTTTGAGCCAGGCATTTAAAATACCTGTTCCGTTAATGCACAACAGAACACCTAAACGTGTATTTTCTGCCGTATGATTTACGTGAGCAAAAGTATTTACCCTCGATTGTGGGTCGTATTTAATTTCGTCGCTAACACCATAAACCACACCCGAAGTGCCTGCAGTTGTTGCAATTTCTCCCGGATTTAATACGTTTAATGATAGTGCATTGTTAGGCTGGTCGCCTGCGCGATAGCTTATTTTTGTTTTTGTAGAAAGTCCAAGCTCAGCAGCCATTTGTGCAGTAACGTGACCTGATGTTTCAAAGGTTGGAACAATTTCAGGAATGATATCAGATGAAAATCCATAGTTTTCAAATAGCAGATTTGCTAAAGAATTCTCTTTAAAATTCCACATAATACCTTCCGAAAGTCCACTTACAGTAGTTTGTACCTCGCCAGTTAGTTTCATGGCAATGTAATCGCCCGGAAGCATTATTTTATAAACCCTTGCAAAAAGCTCCGGTTCGTTTTCTTTTACCCATTTTAATTTCGATGCAGTAAAGTTGCCAGGCGAATTTAGCAGGTTGGTTAAACAACGTTGGCCTCCAATTTCGTTAAAAGCAGCATCGCCATAAACGGCAGCGCGACTATCGCACCATATAATGGATGGACGCAAAACTTCAAGGTTCTTATCAACCATAACCAAACCATGCATTTGGTACGAAATTCCTATAGACTCGATACTTTCCGCTGCAACTTTCGATTCAGCCATTACATCGGCCAATGCCAATTTTAAATTTTCCCACCATAATTCGGGAGCCTGCTCTGCCCAGCCTGCTTTATGGGCTGTTATTTTCATTTCTTGTTTCGGATGAAATGAGGAAGCGACCAAGTTGCCGTTTTCTCCACTAATTAGCGAAACTTTTACTGATGAACTTCCTATGTCTATTCCTAATAAATGCATGATATAAAGTCTTTTAGTGTGAAACTGTCAAGTCGAGCTGTTCTGTCCTGTTCTGCTTGCAAATATATGTGCTATTGCTGTTGTTTCAAAATCAGGAAAAGTGTTTTAAAACATATTATACTGAAGAGCGTATTTTTAAACGGGTTGGGACTTCAAAACGCACTGGTTTTCCTGTGCTTACAAACTCAGCAGCTTTTTGTCCCATTAATTCAAAGTCGGTTGAAATAACAGTAATCCCATTTTTAACATACTTTTTCATCGGAGTTTCATTGTACGAAATTACGCCTACTTCTTTGCCTGGCTCAAAATTTAAATCAGAACACTGGTCGAGAAAACGGGCGAGTGTACGATCACTTACTAAGAAGTAAAGATCTCCTTTTTTTAACTTCATCTCCTCAAAATCAAAAATGACTTTGTATTTGATGTTATTACTGTCGCAGAACTTTTTAAAATGGTAAAGTGCCTCTTTTGGGTGATAGGTAAACGAAGGATAGAAAAAAGTAAATTCGTTGTACTTTTTAATAATCTCAAGGTTACGGCTCAAACAGTAGAATACCGATTTCCCAAAATCCTGATACACTACTGATTGGTTTTCTGTTGTATTTGTATTCCAGTCGATAACCAAAAGTTGGTCATTAGGTATTTTATCGATAATCTTTGGCACTTTAGCGTGGTCGAAATTCATAACAACATACTTGCTATATTTTCCAATACTTTCGCTTATTATTTTTTCAAAAACACCAATGTTATAGTGGTGAAAATGTAAATCGACACTAATGTTTTTAGGAAGATTACCCAGAAAAGAATGGTAAAGCACTTCTTTGTAAGCTTTAAAAGTATCGAGGAAAAGAAAAACCTTGGTGATTTTACGCGTAACAAAATAGCCACGGTTCGGAACCGATTCAACAGCACCTCTTTTTTTCAATTCAGCATAAGCTTTAAAAACGGTGTCACGCGAAAGTTGACACTCCTTCATAATTTGGTTTACCGAAGGAAGCATGTCGCCTTGTTTCAGTTGATTTTGGCTGATTGAATCCATAATGGCATCAACCAATTGTTGAAATTTCAGAACATTTGAGTTCTTATCAACTGTAAAATTTAATATACCCATAGTTGTTGTTAGTTGGCAGAACAGTTTGCATTCTGTTCTGTTCTACAAAACTAAAAATAATATCGATAGCATATCAAACACATAAAAGTTTATTTAACCAATATTTCTGTTTTAACATTTATTAATTAGGCTTGAAACAATAGGGACACCAATCGACGCGTTTTAGGAACAAAGGATAGAGTGAAGCGTTTTTTCTAGTGGTTAAGTTTGGTCAGCAATTCTTTATGCTTCACTTTTTATCCTTTTTCTTTTTTCCGATATCTTTGGTTAAAAACAAAATCAAAATTGTATGATTAGAGAATTGATTTTAAAAAACCGTAGCTACCGCAGGTTTAATTCTTCAGTAAAAATTCCAGCAAAACAAATTGAAAAATGGATTGACCTGGCACGGTTGTCGGCGAGTGCTCGCAATGCACAACCTTTAAAATATGCTTTCTCCGTTTCCGAAGAAATGAATACTAGCATTTTTCAGCACCTTGGTTGGGCTGGTTACTTAAGTGATTGGAAAGGACCAGAAGAAGGGGAGCGACCGGTTGCTTATATAGCCGTTTTAAAAGACAAAACAATTGCTGATAATCATTATTGCGACGATGGAATAGCCATGCAAAGTATTTTATTGGGAGCAGTGGAAGATGGTTTTGGTGGATGTATGATTGGTTCTGTAAAAAAAAGTAAGGTATCGCGCTTATTTAATCTTTCCGAAAATTTAGAGCTACTGTGGATGATTGCCTTAGGTAAACCTGTAGAGGAAGTCATTTTGGAAACGGCTGAAAACGACATTAAATATTGGCGTGATAAAAACGATGTTCATCATGTGCCCAAAAGACCATTGGATGAGATAATTATTAAGAAGGCTTAAAAGCTACTAGTACTCAATTTCCAATATGAAATTCTCAAATCAAAGGATGCATATTGGATATTTAATAATTGACATTGAAATTTTATAGCGCATAATAAAAGGATGACACTGCCATTCTTTTATCTTTAATTCCTAAAAATTACCCCCTTATAAAAAGTGCCTTAATTATATGTTGAGCCATTTTTGGATTTTCTTTTAATCTTCGGGTTGAGTAGTTAAACCATTGCGAACCATAGGGAACATAAACACGCATTAAGTGTTTCTCGTCAACTACAGACTGGCGCAATTCAGGTGTTACTCCGTAAAGCATCTGGAACTCATACATATTTTTCGGAATATTCATTTCCTTAATGAGTTTCATGGCTTCTTCAACTAAGTATTTATCGTGTGTGGCAATTCCCACATACATTTTATTATCGAACATATATTTTAAGTCGGCAAGGAAATTGGCTCTTACTTCGTCAAAATCTTTGAAGGCAATGTTTTCAGGTTCAACATAAATACCTTTACATAGTCGGAAACTAATTGGATTTAGCTCGGTATTTAAATCATTAAGAGCTTCCAAATCACTGAGTGTTCTTCGCATGTAAGCCTGAACAACCAATCCTACATGTTTCGGGAATTCAGTTCTCAAACGACGGAAAATATCCATTTCTATATCAACACATTGCGAGTCTTCCATATCAATTCGAACAAACGAATCTTTCGATGCAGCCAACTGCACAATTTCGCGAACATAGTTGTAGCAAACTTCTTTGTCGATAAGCAAGCCAAACATGGTAGGTTTTACCGAGAAATTACCTTTTACATTTTCAGCAGTAAATCGTTCAATCACCTCTTTGTACTCATCACGATTCCTTTGAGCCTCGTCGATGGTGCTGATAAACTCGCCTAAAATATCAACTGTAACCTCAATGTTTTTCTCATTTAACAATTTCGAAGCCAATAAACCTTCTTCCATTGTTTCGCCGGCAATGTACCTTTTGGAGAATACCCACACCAATTTTTTTGGCATGTAGGGTATTATATTTGCTATTAACTTATTCAACATTTCTATTTTTAAGTGATAAATTTTCTGTCCGCCGTAAAAATAGCACCACAAGCAAGTTTAATTCAATGATGTTTATCAGCCAAGCACTATGATTTAATGCAGGTTTTTCAGGATGTTGTTGATTCTTAAATAGATAAAAAAAGTGTTAAATAGGTCTATTGAGTTTCAACTAAAAAATTATCTTTGTCGGGATTTAAATAATAAACCAAAACAAATTGACGTAAATACGGGGAACAACAAAGTTCGAAGTATTTGTTTAATTACCGTTGAAGTAAAAAATAGAAAGAGATGAAAGGAACATCGTTAGTTGTAAGTGTAGTTTTATTTGTTGCCGTAGCCGTATTGTATGTTTTGCATTTTACAGGTAGTAGCAATAGTGGACAAGGTGATAAAATTGAACGTGTAGCAAGTACAGGAGGACTTAAAATTGCTTATTTAAAAGCCGATTCGGTAATTCTTAACTACAACTTATCACAAGATTTACACGAAGATTTTACCAAAAAGCAAGAAGCGTATACAACAGAATATGGTCTTAAACGCCAAGTTTTTGAAAAAGAAGCAGCAGCTTTTCAGGAAAAATTACAACGTGGAGGTTTCTTAACTGAGCAACGAGCAGTACAAGAGCGCGATCGTTTGGTTGGAAAAGAGCAGGAGATTGTAAAATTAGATCAGGAGTTGTCGACTAAGCTATCTGGAATTCAGCAGGAAAATAACCAAAAGATTTTAGATAATGTTATGGAATACGTGAAGGAATATAACGAGCAAGCAGGTTACGATTATGTAATTAATGGTTCGAATGTATTGATAGGTGACGAAACGCATAACATTACTGCTAAAGTTTTAGAAGTGCTTAACGAAAGATACGAAGCCGGTAAAACGGAATAAAATATTATTTGATTATAGAAAAGAATCCGGGTAATGCCCGGATTTTTTTTGCAACAAATTGTAGCTTTACGCCAATGTTTGCAAATAAATACCTCGCGAAGAATAACAATAAAGCTTTAATAAGTCGTACGCCGGAAACCGGAGTCGGTATAATTGTAGTGATTCCATGTTATTGCGAACCCGAAATTATACAAACCCTGGAGTCGCTTAAAGATTGTAATTTGCCCAATGTGCTCGTTGAGGTTATTGTTCTGCTGAATCATTCTGAAATTGCATCAGACGAGATTAAAAGCTTTAATAGAAACACAAAAGCAGAACTTGAAAAGTGGATTGATACGCAGAATAATGATCGGGTTACTTTTTATGCGATAGGTCCTGTTAACTTGCAGAAAAAGTGGGCCGGAGCCGGATTGGCTCGAAAAAAGGGAATGGACGAAGCCGTTCGACGATTTTCGCTATTAGAAAAACCAGATGGAATTTTGGTATCGTTAGATGCCGATACTTTGGTTGAAAATAATTATTTGTGTGAAATTGAAAATCATTTCAGAAATAATGTCAAAGATGTTGGAGCAACACTTGCTTTCGAGCACCAAAAGCAGGGTCTGCCCGAACTTCAATTGGAAGGAATCCAACTTTACGAGCAATATTTAAGCTATTATAAACAGGCCTTAGATTTTACAGGATATCCATATTCTATGTTTACCATTGGTTCGGCTTTTACCGTTAAGGCGCTGGCCTATGTAAAACGTGGCGGAATGAATCGTAGACAAGCAGGTGAAGATTTTTATTTCTTACAAAACCTGGTACAAATGGGAAAGGTTGGCGAAATTACTAAGACTAAGGTTTGGCCATCAGCTCGTTTATCGGATAGAGTTCCTTTTGGAACAGGACCCGTTTTGCAAAAATGGATGAAAGGGGAGGAAGACTTAAGGCAAACCTATAATTTCAAGGCTTTTGTTGATTTAAAAGCATTTTTCGATGTTAAAGATTCATTTTATAAGATGGAGGAGACCACATTCTTATCCTGTTTAAGCGGACTTCCGAAGTCAATTGCCGAATTTATTCAGCATGATAATTTTTGGGCCGAATTGGATGATTTAAACCGAAATTGTTCGACACC
>JAUVDE010000151.1 GCA_030595485.1 Draconibacterium sp. | reverse complement strand
AAAATCAAGGTAGTATAAAAAGGTAACCTCGAAAAATCCTTGTTGTATAATATGTGTTTTGAAACATGTGGGGTAATGCTCAGTATTACAGCATGTTGTGTAGTTTTTGTATTTCTTGACATGTTGCATTGTAACTTAGTTAGGATTAATATTGCTTATCATAAATAAACCCAAGAGCATTAAGCTCCCTAAAACATTAACAATAGTTCGTTAAACTTTTAAGCAGCTATAGTTCCATATAGTATGAGTTCTCTGGCTTTCTTTTTATTTTTAGCGGAGTGTGGGTTAATCCCGAACTTATCAAAAAATAGGTTCAGTTGTAAAGTGTTGTGATTGATTGTTTTAATATCGGTCATCGAAAAGGCTTTTCGTTCATTCTTAGGTATGCTCAGCCAGTTTGTAGCCTTAGCCAAATTAATAGCTGTCAATGATGCGTTAAAGTGAAAAGCAAGTTTATTGGCACTTCTTGCCTGACCATCATTAAGCCCGGTATGTTGTTTGCCATCCCTATATAAAAATTCAATTTGAAATCTGCTCCGGTAATCATTCACAATATCAATAGCATCAATATTGGTGTCTGTTGAAAAGTAAAGTTTATGTACTCGTATTGTGAGTTTCATTTAATGAGTTTAACTGTAAAATATTAAAGTTAACAGAATCGTAGATGAAAATCAAGAAACTTATGCTTTGAATTCGAAAAAAAGGTTGGAGTTTATTTTGAATAAATACTAAAACTTCAAGGTAAGCTTTAGGTTGATTTTTCGGCCGGTTAAGTAATTCGGAACAGCGTATTGGTCGCCATAAATACTCGAAACCCAAAAATACGAAATGGTGTTGTTGATGTCGAGAATATTAAAAGCTTCAAGGCTTAACCACATATCGGTAATGTGTTTGAAAAAGGCACTGTTCGAAGGATTTGCTGGGCTGATAAATACCTTTGAAAATCCAAGGTCGATACGGCGGTAAGGTGGCATACGAAACACATCTTGATAGCGTTCGCCATTGGGAGGACCCGTTGGAAGTCGAGCACCATAAAAACCTGAAAGTTGCATGCGGTAAGTTGGATTTCCCGGCAAATAATCCTGGAAAAACATACTGAAATTTATCCATTGGTCGGTAGGGCGCGGAATAAAACCGTGTCCATCATCTATAATATTTTCTTCGGTTTGAAGAAAAGACAAACTAGCCCACGATTGTAAACCACTCACAAACTCACCATTTATTTTCATGTCTAAACCGGTGGCATAACCTTTTGATTCCTGTTCGCCAATATAACGAATACGAACATTATCGATTTGGTAAGGAACAAGGTGGCTCATGTGTTTATAATAGGCTTCAGACGTAAATCGGAAAGGGCGGTTCCATGCCGTAAAAATCAAATCGGTGCCACCAACAACCTGAAAGGATTTTTGTGCCTTTGAATCGTAATTAATACTTCCGTCGCTGTTTTTTAACTCTTTAAAGAAAGGCGATTGATGATACATTCCAGCTGATAAACGGAAGGACATTTTTTTCTCCCAATCGGGGAAATAACTTAAGGTGGCACGTGGACTAATCAGTAACTCGCTGTTAAAATCCCAATAGTTAAAACGAACACCACCGTTTACATATAAATCGCCACTGCTTACCGGAACATTCCAGCTGTCTTGAATGTAGCCTGTAAACCGGTTCGAACTTATTCTATTTTGCGCATTAAGCGATTGATACAACATTACCTGTGAATCGGAATAGGGAATAGAATAACCAGCTGAGTCGCGGTAAGTCCACTCGTTTAATTTATCCTCAATTTCTTCGTGCTGAAATTTAATTCCCCAGTTAACCAGATGGTTGTCCGAGTTCATCGCTCCTTTGTGCGAAAAGCTATAAACTGTTGCTCTTAGGCGGTTTCTTGCATGATTGATAAAAGTTCCAACCCCAAGATTTAGCGTGCTGTCTCCAAACTCATCCGATGCCATATTGCGCTCCAGCTGATTCAAAAAGTATTGTCCCTGAATATCGTAAGTTTCCTCTTCTTTGGCATGGTAGGCCGAGGCTATAAACTTTAGGTTTAAGTTTACGTTTGGATGATAATCAGCCGTTATGGCACCTAGGTAAGTTTCGTAATTGTCAACTTCCTGTCCATCAAAATAAATCTTTGTATTTAAAGGATTCTGCCAGGTGCCAAAAGTTGTTTCACGGTCTTCAGGAATAAAATTATATTCATTTTTTGCCACATTACCCAAAAATGAAACATCGAATTTTTCCGAAAACTGGTAGGTAATATAGGTTTGAAAGTCGAGGAAGCGTGGGTCATATTCGCCGTTTTCGTCTAAACTGCCCAACATATATTTGTTGGATTTATAACGAATTCCCGATATGTGTGTGAGTTTTCCTTTGGCGGCAACATCTTCGAAATGTGCTGATGCACCTAATAAACTAATTGATGCCGAGCCTCTAAAATCACTTGGTTTGCGGTATTTAATATCTAAAACCGACGACATTTTATCGCCGTAACGTGCATTAAATCCACCTGCTGAAAAGTCGATGGTAGAAACCATGTCGCTGTTGATAAAGCTTAAACCTTCTTGCTGGCCCGAGCGAATTAGGAAGGGACGATAAACTTCCACGTCGTTTACATAAACCAGATTTTCGTCGAAATTACCACCGCGCACCGTGTATTGGGAACTTAGTTCGTTGTTGGAAGATACTCCTGGAAGCGTTTTTAAACTGGCTTCAATTCCGCCCGATGCACTACTCATGGAGTTCACAATTTTAGGATCGAGGCTGATAATACTGGCACCATTTCTTCTTTGTTCGCGCACCACAATCTCAGCAAGCTCAAGGTTCTGAGCCGGCATAACAATCTCTTTTGTTATTATTTCATCAGGTTTGGCGTAAACCGAATCGGCAAAAGTTTTGTAGCCAAGCGATGAAAATATAACGGTTAACTGTTTCTTTGCTGGAATTCGCAATAAATATTTGCCCTTGGCATTGGTGGTGGTTCCAAGCGTGGGGTATTCTTTTAAAACGATCGCAATCATATCAATCGGTACGCCTTTTGAGTCTTTGATAACACCTTTTAACGTAGCATTGTTGCCTTGCCCAAATACTGAAACAGTGGTTAACAAAATAAAAATAAAAGTGGTAAAGCTTTTCATCATCGGCACAAAACTAATAATACAGTTTTATAATGAACTTTTTATTGATAAATAAATTGTAATAACTGGGGATAAAATTAATACTAGCCATTGGCTTGCGACTTATTGAAATAGTCATTCATGGCATCAATGTAGTTTTCGTAGGCATTAATACCGATTTCGGTAATTTTTAATGTGGTTAAAGGATAGTTGTTTCTAAACGACTTTCGTACCTGAATGTATTTGGCCTCTTTTAGTTTTGTAATCTGAAAACTAAGGTTGCCCTTGCTTGTTTCTATATTTTCGAGCAAATACGAAAATTCAGCTGACTTAACATTCAACAAAATTGTCATTATGGCTAAACGCACCTGCGAGTGGAGCAGTGGATCGAGGTTTTTAAACATTATGACTCTTTTTAACTTCCATGTACATTAGAATTCCCGGAATAACAAAACAAACAAAATCAGCAATACCTCGAATCAAATATTGAGTATGCATATCGTAACCAGATGCAATTGCTGCTGCAAGCCACATAATAATTCCACCAATGGTAAGAACGTAGTAACGGTAAATTCCGCCGGTAACAAAAAGAGCGAAACCAATTAGAACCATTTGGAGCGGGTGAAGCATTTCGAAGTTTACTTCAGCCATAAAGTTATTGGTAATAATTACATTCAGGTTGTGTGCTATTATTACGCCAATCCACACAAAACGGGTTGAAATGGCCGTGTAGGTACGAACCCTGTTCTTTCTGAAAAAGATAAAGTAGATGGTAAAGCCAATCAATAAAACGCCTATTACCGGATGTAGTATCATCATTAAATCACGAATTCGGCTCGGAACCAAAACTTCGGCTTGATAGTACTTCCACAAAAATCCAATTGAAAAAGCCAGTCCCCAACAAATAAGTAATATCCCATCATCCATTAAACTTCTTTTCGAAGTGGCAATGGCCGTTTTTAAAGTTTGAAATAATTGTTTTTCGTCAACAGGTTCATCGTTTATAACTATTGGTTCCATGGTAGTGTATTTTGTGTTCATAAAATTAAACAAGTTTGTAATACAAACCAAATATCTGTGCAAATATCTTTTATGATTCAATTGTTGAATATTAAACTCATTTGAAATTATTCTTTCTAAACAGCTGAAATCTAGAAATTCAAAAGCAAACCAACGAATAGTTATATCTTTGGGGGAGAATTAAATATAACCGATATAACAATGGCAGATTTTAAATACCAAAAACCATTTCCAATTTTAAAAGACGATACTAATTATCGTTTAATCACAAACGAATTTGTGTCGACTATTGAAGTTGACGGGCGTAAACTTTTAAAAGTCGCCCCCGAGGGACTTGAAGTTTTAGCAAAAGAAGCCTTTGCTGATGTTTCGTTCTACTTGCGTGCTACGCATTTAGAAAAACTAGCTAAAATTTTAGAAGACCCGGAAGCAACCGACAACGACAAATTTGTTGCTCACACCATGTTAATGAACCAAGCGGTTTCTGCCGAAGGCGAACTACCAACTTGTCAGGATACAGGTACGGCAATTGTTATGGGTAAAAAAGGTGAGAATGTTTACACTGGCGCCAACGATGCCGAGCACATTTCGAAAGGAATTTTTAATACCTATGCCGATCGTAACTTACGTTATTCGCAAGTGGTTCCGCTTTCCATGACCAAAGAGAAAAATACAGGAACCAACCTTCCTGCACAAATCGATATTTATGCCGAGCAAGGCAACAGCTACGAGTTTTTGTTTATGACAAAAGGTGGTGGCTCGGGTAACAAAACCTTTTTGTACCAGCAAACCAAAGCCTTATTAACCGAAGAGAATCTTAGCAAATTTGTTGAGGAACGAATTATGGACTTAGGAACTTCGGCTTGCCCTCCTTATCATTTGGCTTTGGTAATTGGCGGAACATCGGCTGAAGCAACTTTAGCAACCGTTAAAAAAGCATCGGCGGGTTATTTCGATAATCTACCAACCGAAGGAAACGATGGTGGCCAGGCTTTCCGCGATTTAGAGTGGGAAGAAAAAGTAACTAAAATTTGTCAGGAGAGTGGAGTAGGAGCTCAGTTTGGTGGTAAATATTTTGTACACGACGTTCGTGTAATTCGTTTGCCACGTCACGCAGCTTCGTGCCCGGTAGGCCTTGGTGTTAGTTGTAGTGCCGACCGTAACATTAAAGCAAAAATTAACGAAGACGGTATTTTCCTAGAAGAATTGGAAAAGAACCCAGCTCGTTTCTTGCCATCGAAAGCACCGGCAATGAGCCCTGCTGTTGATGTTGACTTGGATCGACCAATGGAAGATGTTTTGAAGGAACTGTCTAAATATCCAACCAAAACACGTTTGAATCTTAGTGGTACTTTAATTGTGGCTCGCGACATTGCTCACGCGCAAATCAAACAAATGATTGACGAAGGCAAACCAATGCCGGAATACTTTAAAAACCACCCGGTTTATTATGCAGGACCTGCAAAAACACCTAAAGGAATGGCATCGGGTAGTTTTGGACCAACAACTGCCGGACGTATGGACCCTTACGTTGACGAGTTCCAGAGTTTAGGTGGTTCGATGATTATGTTGGCAAAAGGTAATCGTTCGTTACAAGTTACCGATGCATGTGAAAAGCACGGTGGTTTTTACTTGGGTTCTATTGGTGGACCTGCTGCTATTTTAGCTAAAAACAGTATTAAATCGGTTGAGATTGTCGATTTTGAAAACCTTGGTATGGAAGCTGTTCGTAAAATTAAAGTAGAGAATTTCCCTGCCTTTATTATTGTTGACGACAAAGGAAACGACTTCTTTAAAGAATTGTAGAAAATAGTTTTCTAATATATTTCAAAGCCTCCGGAGTTTACTTCGGAGGCTTTTTTATACGTATAAGTTGAAGGCTTGCGTTAACAGATGATATTATTGTAGGGCTACATCACAATCGTATTTCTCAGTATGTAGCGAGAGCTAAAGTAGAAGACAAAGCAAGCGCCTTTTTGATTAAGAATAGAAGATAATTATCCCTTGATAGTTCAACTTCCGTAATTCATTTTCATTTACTTCAAATACTCGTTTTATCAAACCTTATGTGTTATTATAGTAGTTGACTGGTTGCCTTGCTTCTTTATGTCTACTTGTTATTCAGTCGTGTATTTTGTATCTTTTCATATGTTTCTTAATTTATTTGTTGTGTTTAGCCAGCTATTTTAATTTTTAAATCATAACACAAAAAGAAAAATACTATGAGAATTTTATCGATTGATGGAGGAGGTATTCGAGGAATTATTCCAGGGCAGGTTTTGGTTTCGCTGGAAGAAACGCTAAAAGAAAAAAGTGGTAACCCTGAGGCAAGGATTGTCGATTATTTCGACCTGATTGCCGGTACAAGCACAGGTGGAATTTTAACGTGTATTTATTTATGCCCATCGGAGGACGATAGTACTAAGGCGAAATTTAGTGCAGAAGATGCAGTAAACCTGTATCTTGAAAACGGTGACGAGATTTTTGATGTTTCGCTGTGGCAAAAAATACGCTCAGGCGCAGGAGTTTTAGACGAGAAATATTCGGCTGATGAATTGGAAGAATCATTAAACGATTATTTGGGAAATTTAAAACTTAATGAATTGATGAAGCCCTGTTTAATAACGGCTTATGATATTAGAAGACGAAAATCTCATTTTTTCTGTCAGCATGAAGCCCAAGAGTCCGATGCAGAAAATTTCTATGTAAAAGACGTGGCACGCGCAACTTCGGCGGCTCCTACTTATTTCCAAACATCGCGTGTGAAATCAATGACATCGGTTGTTTACCCTTTGATTGATGGTGGTGTTTTTGCCAATAATCCAACACTTTGTGCCTACGCCGAAGCTCGGAATTTGCCCAGTAAACCGAAGGCAAAAGATATGTTTATCCTTAGTCTGGGTACCGGAAAAGTAGAAAAACCATTTTATTACAAAGAGGCCAAAGACTGGGGGCAGGTTCAATGGGTGAAACCTATTATTGATATTATGATGTCGGGTGTTTCTGAAACAGTAGACTATCAGTTAAAACAGATTTTCGATGCGGTGGACAAACCCAAGCAATATGTTCGTATTGAACCCGATTTAAACAATGCGAGTGCAGCAATGGATGATGCTTCGTTAGAAAATCTAAAGGAGTTGAAAAAGGCTGGCGAATTAAGTGCAACAATAAATAAAAAATTGCTTGACAAAGTAGCAGAAACTTTAATTGCAATGGCACCTTAATACAAATTGTGTACGTTTTAAAATATTTCAAAGCCTCCGGAGTTTATTTCGGAGGCTTCTTTATTACAGCATTTCGTCTACAAACGAAGGATCGCGAATTTCTGAATATTGCAATTTGCTTACTCCATTTCATTAAAAAAACTATATTTGTTTTCAATCAACTAAATTTAAATGAAACGGATACGATACCGTTTCACTTATACAAGCAAAGCATTCTAGTCTCATGAAAAAAACCGTTTTACTTTTCTCAATTTTATTCGCATTTACTTTTCTGCAAGCACAACAACTTAACAAGATTGACGCAGTAGTGATGCAATACCCCAAAACATTCAACAGTTCGGAAGAATTGGCAGCTTTAATAAATAAGGATTTCAAAACCGACGAGGATAAAGCACGCGCCATTTTTTCATGGATAAAAAACAGAGTGAAATTTGATGTG
>JAUVDE010000192.1 GCA_030595485.1 Draconibacterium sp. | reverse complement strand
GGATGTACTTTGTGTTTTCGTAACTGCCCGGTTGGTGCAATTACTGGCGAACGCCGTGCTCCGCATTTTATCGACCAATCTTTGTGTATCAAGTGTGGCGTTTGTTTCGACAAGTGTAAGTTTAACGCAATCACCCTAACTTAATCAGGAAAACGAAAAACTATGGATACAGTAAATCTTACCATTGATAATAAACCGATTGTGGTAAAAGAAGGAACCACAATTTTGGAGGCGGCTTCGGGTATTGGCATGCATATTCCAACGCTTTGCCACATGAAACTCGACGATTTAAATATTGAAAATAAACCTGGTGGATGTCGTATTTGTGTTGTTGAAGTTGAAGGACGACGCAATTTAGCTCCGGCATGTTGTACCGATGTTAGCGAAGGAATGGATATTAACACACACTCTATGCGCGTAATTAATGCGCGTAGAACTGTGATGGAATTGATACTTTCCGACCATCCTTTCGATTGTTTGATTTGTGCAAAATCAGGTCATTGCGACTTGCAGGATATGGCACAAGACCTGGGAATTCGTGAAATTCATTATAAAGGAGAGCAGTCAACTTACCGAGAAGATACTTCGCCGGCAATTAACCGCGAAATTGATAAATGTATAATGTGTCGCCGTTGCGAAACCATGTGTAATGAGGTGCAAACTGTTGGTGTGCTTTCTGCCATCAACCGCGGATTCGACTCGGTGGTTTCACCTGCGTTTGAGATGAACCTCGACCACTCGGTCTGTACCTACTGCGGACAGTGTGTTGCAGTTTGTCCAACAGGCGCTTTAACCGAGGTTGACGAAACGGGTAAAGTAATTCGTGCTTTATCAGACCCAACAAAAACGGTAATTGTACAAACAGCTCCTGCTGTGCGTGCTGCTTTAGGTGAAGAGTTTGGCATGGAACCCGGAACTTTAGTAACAGGTAAATTGGTAGCAGCATTGCGTCGTTTAAATTTCGACCATGTTTTTGACACCGATTTTGCTGCCGACCTTACTATTATGGAAGAAGGTACCGAGTTGCTAAATCGCCTTGGTAAACACCTTGCCGGCGATAAAGATGTAAAACTTCCAATTCTTACTTCGTGCTGTCCGGCTTGGGTGAAATTCTTCGAACACCAATTCCCGGAGATGATGGATATTCCATCGACAGCGCGTTCGCCGCAACAAATGTTTGGTGCCATTGCTAAAACTTATTTTGCTGATAAGCTGGGTATTAAACGCGAAGATTTAGTCGTGGTTTCAATTATGCCTTGTGTGGCTAAAAAATACGAATGTGGTCGCGACGAGTTTAAAACTAATGGTAATCCGGATGTCGATCATGCAATAACAACCCGCGAGTTGGCAGCATTGATTAAATTATCGAACATTGATTTTAAAGCTTTGCCAAACGAAGAGTTTGATAATCCGATGGGAGAATCATCGGGTGCAGGTGTAATATTTGGTACAACTGGTGGTGTAATTGAAGCAGCTGTTCGTACCGCTTACGAGTTGCACACAAAAAAAGAACTTCCACGATTAGATTTTGATGAGTTACGAGGAATGGAAGGTATTCGTGAAGCAACCATCGATTTTGATGGACTTCCTGTTAAAATTGGAATTGCCCACGGTTTGGGTAATGCCCGTAAATTATTGGAAGACATTCAGGCAGGTAAAAGTGAATTCCACGCCATTGAAATTATGAGTTGTCCGGGTGGATGTATTGGTGGCGGTGGTCAGCCATATCATCATGGCGATGCAAGCATTATTAAAAAACGCCAAAAAGCAATCTATCGTGAAGACAGCAATAAATCGATTCGTAAGTCGCACGAAAATCCTCATATCATAAAACTTTACGAAGAATTTTTGGGAGAACCGATGAGTGAAAAGGCGCACCATTTGTTATACACGAGTTATTTCGACCGTACTTAAGTACATAAATACGAGAAGGTTTAATGCTTAAATTTAAAACGTAAGAAAATGCCAAAAATAAAATTAGCAGAAAATACAATACAGCTCATTCTCGATATTTGTTCCGAGTTTGAAAACAAAGAAGGTGAACTAATCAATGTACTTCATACAACGCAAAGTAAGCTTGGTTATCTTCCGGCTGAAGTGCAAGAAGTAATCTCAAAAGGACTAAATTGTTCGGTGGCAAAAGTTTATGGAGTTGTAACTTTTTATAGCTTTTTCACAATGATTCCACAGGGCGAATTTCCCATTTCAGTTTGTATGGGAACGGCTTGTTATGTGCGTGGTGCCGAGCAAGTACTTGCCGAATTTAAACGCCAATTGAAAGTTGAAGTTGGTGAATCAACCGAAGATGGTAAATTTTCGATTAATTGCCTGCGCTGTGTTGGTGCTTGCGGACTTGCGCCGGTGGTAACCGTTGGCGAAAAAGTGTTTGGGCGAGTTGCTCCCACCGAGGTGAAAAAGATTATTGCTGAATACCGCGAAGGTTGTGGCAATGATGTGAAATCAGCATAACTTTTAATTCTTATTCACCGGGTGACTATTAGTTGAAACGTATAGTCACCCGGTGAATTTTCTAACAGGTGAAAATCCCTTCGTTGTTTGGCGAGGGGATTTTATTTTGCGATGCTTTTAATAAACAAAATGGAGCGTTCGTTAAAAGCATCGGGTTGGTCGATATTGCAAACGTGTCCGCTGTTACTAATAACTTCAAGTTTCGAGTTAAAATGCTTTTTAACCAGATTAGAAACCATAGGTAAAAACATATGGTCGCGGTCGCCCATTAAATACAACACCGGTGCCGATGCCTCTTTGATAATATATTCCTGAAGACTGTCTTTTATCTCGGTTGACATGCACAACCATTTTTTAAACTCTCGTTCACCCAAACGAATCGCTTCTCGAATAAACAGCTTTCTCGAATCAATATCCTTTTTATACGGAATAAGAATCCATGCATTTATTTTATACAACCACATATAAGGAATTATGGATTGCAGTAGTTTTGCCGTTGATACCAAAGCGTTCATTCTGCTATTGAATTGAATGATTGCACCACCCAGAATAATTGATTCGGCACGCCCTGGCGCTAGTTTATCCATGGCACGAATAACGATACAACCCAAAGAGATTCCTACAAAATGTGCTTTTCCAATTTTCAGGTGATCCATTGTTCGAACAACGTCTAAGGCTATTTCGTCGAACTTATAAATCTCCTCTTGTGTATATTCCTTTTTCGATTTTCCGTGCCCTCGCAAGTCAACTAAAAGTACGTTGAAATGTTTTTTGAAGTCGCGTAGTTGTCTGAACCATACCACATTGCTTCCGCCTGCGCCGTGAATGAACACAACCCAGGCTTGCGATTCTTTATGTAGAAATGTCTTGTGATATAGCATGGCTCAAATGTAGAGTTATTTTGAATAACAACAAACATCTAAGCAATGTTGCATAAACACGCCGAGTAATTTTAACAATAGTTTTAAAATAGCGGTATCAATCAATTAAATATCCGAGTAATCGGTAGGGAAGCACATCCATTTATCGATGTGTGAAACAGTATTGGCATACTCTGGTTTACTCTTTAAAGTTTCCCAATCTGGATGTTTTCTAAAGGCATTCCAATGTTCTTTGTTCGATTCCATGTTCTCATACGATGTCATATACATTAAGTTAGGCATGGCAGAACCTGCAAGAACTTCTCCATAAAAAATAGCGTTTGAACCTACATTCTCAAATATTTTGGTTTCGCCACCTTCATTAAACATATGTACTTTTTTACGCCAAATTTTTTCGGTAGCACTTTCGTAACTACGTAATTCATAAACCTGTTCGCTTTTTGGTGTGTTGTATTTCGGAGTGAAAAACTCGGGCTGTTCGGCAAAAGCTTTTAATAAAATCGATTCAATACGCTCGTACGGAGCATCATCATGTTTGGCATCAATATAATCGGCACCTGCTTTTAAATATTTTTTATTGCCGGCAAGTTTATTCTCAATTTCTTCAATTTGAGCCAGCTCTATTAACGGAATAAAAACAAATATTTTTGTGCCAAACGTTTTGTCATCGGCATTGGGTTTAAAAACACCCACGGTTTTAATTCCGGCTTTATGAAGTGCTGGTAAATAGGCATCTTTCAAATAATTATCTACACGAGTTTCTTGTGTTTTGTTTTTAATGGTGTACACTTTTATTTGGTAGTAGTCGCGAGCTGAAATAGTGAATGAACACAAAAAGGCAAATAGAAATACAATTCCGAGAAATGATTTTTTTGAAGTCATAATAATTAATTTAGCTTGTGGTTTAGATATCTTTTTGAAAGGTATTAATTTTTCGCCAATTTTAATTCAAGCATGTGTAATTCCTTGTGTGTTTCGGCTAGCATTTCTTTTAAAGGAATATTAGATGGAACTTTAGACAAGTCGATTTTATCCAAATTATTACTAGTTGGATGCTCGCCCGGTAGCCAGTGCCCATTTTTTGTGAATACTTCGTAGCGGTATTTGGAGTATTCTTTCATGTCGTAACATTTCCAAAGTTTGCGTAAACGAAGTACTTCAGGAATATTAATTTCTGATGGGTCGTTTAACATATTCAAACCTTCGAAGCTGGCATGTGGATCGTCCTTAACAAAAGCATCCAACTTGTTTTGTATTTGTTGGTCTTCACTATCCCAAATTTCATTATTACTAAAAATTCCTTTCATTTCCTCGAAATGCTCAGCTTTGGTAATTCCAAAAGTAAGTGTTTGTACAGCCGGCGTTTTTAAACAAAACCGTGCATTCCATTGAATTGGAGTTAAAGGAGCAGTGGCATTTTTTACTTTCGGTGGTGCATTAAAAAGTTGTCCGCCTTTGTCGTTAGGCGAAATTATAAATACACCCAAATCGTTTTTTTGTGCAGCTTTTACAGCATCGTAATTATGCTGATTAAAATAATAGTAATGTAAGTTTACGAACTCAAACAAACCTGTTTCAATTGCGTTTACAATGGTTTTACATGGTCCGTGCGTACTAAATCCAACATGTTTTATTATACCTTCTTCCTTTAATTTTAAAAGTGCTTCCACCGGGCCGCCGGTTTTACAGCTTTGCTGAAGTATATCGTCGGTATTAATACCATGCCAGCCGTAAAAATCGATGTAGTCGGTTTGTAAAGCACGCAGTTGGTTTTCCACCGTTTGGTACATTTCGTCGGCAGTAAACAAATGTCCCTTTGTCATTAGGTGGTACGAGTTGCGCGGAACAAAAAGCTCTTCGTTTAAAATTTTACCATAAACGGTTTCACTTTTTCCATAGCCCCAGGCCGTTTCAATATGATTAATTCCGGCATCGAATGCCATTTTAACTGTACTTAAACACTGCTGGTAAGTATCTTCCGGAATAACATCTCGCGGTTCGTCCCAGCCGTGTTTAAAACGCATTCCTCCCAGTGTAATCGCACTTAGGTACTTTTCAGTTTTCCCAAACCTGCGATATTCCATCCCCTCTTTTTTATTTAAAATTTTCGACATAAACGAAATTCAATCTTTTGCTGCAAAGCTCGTAAAAATGGGTAAATCAAGTTAGCAACATCTTAATTGTTTTGTTTGAATTTGATGTTGTTTTAATGTTCTTCAGCATAAAAAACGAAATGCAAAGCTTTGCGGAGAAAATGCGGTTTTTGATGGTGTTTAGCAATCTGTATATTTGGCTTGAACCGAAAAATTATTGTTATGTACAAATTAGTTTTATTAGCCTTGCTTGCTCTTGTGAGTTTTAACTCGTGTAGTACGAAAGAAAGCGCACCTCAAAAACCAAATATTCTTTATATAATGTCTGATGACCATACTTCGCAGGCATTTGGAATTTACGGAAGCCGTTTGGCCAAATTAAATCCAACACCAACACTTGACAAAGTTGCCAACGAAGGAATTATCTTCGAAAATGCTTTTTGTAACAATTCAATTTGTACACCAAGTCGTGCAAGTATTATTACCGGACAGTATCCTCAAACCAATGGAGTACTTGATTTAGATGGAAATATTGCTCCTGAAAATCAGTACTTACCTCAGGAAATGAAAAAACTGGGTTACCAAACTGCAATGGTTGGCAAATGGCATCTTAAGGAAGAACCTTCAGCTTTCGATTTTTATACAGTTTTACCTGGACAAGGGAAATATTATAATCCCGATTTCCATGTGCGTGGCGACAAACCATGGGGCGAAAATATTATTCACAAAGAAGGGCATTCATCAGACTGTATTACCGATATTTCATTAGATTGGCTAAAGAACAAACGCGACAAAAACAAGCCGTTTTTTATGATGCATCATTACAAAGCACCACATGATATGTTTGTGTTTGCCGAGCGTTACAAAGACTATTTAGAAGATACTTATATTCCGGAACCTACCAGTTTGTACTACAACGAAAAAAATGGTTCGATTGGTACAAAAGGCGAAAATAACAGCCTGATTCATGATATCGGTTCGTCGGTTGGTCATAGAAATACCATTCGAAACATGGGAATGCACATGGATATAGATCCAAATATTCCGGACCCTGAATACAAACATTTGGCTTACCAGGAATACGTGAAACGTTACTTGCGTTGTGTAAAAGGTGTTGACGATAACCTTGAGCGTTTATTTGCTTACATGGAAGAAGAAGGTTTAATGGATAATACCATTATTATTTATACC
>JAUVDE010000215.1 GCA_030595485.1 Draconibacterium sp. | reverse complement strand
TCGGGGTCGCGAGTTCGAGTCTCGTTTCCCGCTCAGTAAAAAGCTTCACATTATGTGAGGCTTTTTTTGTGCCATTTTTTAGATAAATAATATTTTATCGAAAATACAATATACCTAATATTAGGTATTTCCAGTTCAAGGAAAGGATGCTACATTGCCCTTGTAAAAATGAAGTTAATAGTTTAAAAAATAGTCCTCCCAACGCACGGACAGTTTGTGTGACAAAAGCGGGAACCTTGAGTTCCTGCTTTTTTTATCTTGTTTTTGTCATATTTTCATCCACACAAATCGTAAAATCGGCGGTTCCGGTGTTTTCTTCCAGGAGTGGGTTTACAGCCTTTTGCGACACCGTAGTTATGGTAGCAATCTTCAATTGTGGATTCTGGCGTTTTAAATACCAATAAATGCTTTCAAAGTTCTGCGAATGATAAGCACCGTGGTAGTGTAAAAGAAGTTTTCCCTCTTCCCAATTTTCGAGAATAAAATGTGCCATTGTCGCATCTTTTAAGGCCTGAGCTTTTGGGAAATTTGGGTTTTTATTGTCGCCTTCATTCATTTCGAGCATATTTGTGTAACAGGCCAAAGTCGAATCGTAAGGAATGGGAAGTGGAGCCATAAACTGTTTTGCATTCTCCGAAAGTTCGTCCAATCCTTCAAATCCTTTGGAACTCACCAGCGAGGCGTATCTGCGGGGTACATTCGAAGCCACAAATTTTAAATCCTCATCCCAGGCAAAATCAATTAAAGGTTTATAGTCGGTTTTGTAATTGGGCCACAAACGAGCCTCAGCTTCAAAGCGACTTTCAAAAATAACGCCCGTAAGGTATTCGTCTAAAATCAGCTGATTGTCACTTTCAAACATCTCCGCTCCAAGTATCAGCTCATCACCTTTAGAACCATATAGGTCTTTTGTAAGTTCCAGTTGCAACCAATGCGAAATTGGATTGTAATGTAATTCGCCAAATAATACAATGTCTGCGCCTTCCAGCTGTTTTAGCATTTTTTCATATTTCACGGGCTTCCCTTCTTTGTTAAAAAGGGAGTAGGCGGGCTTATCGGATTTAAATGCAGTAAAAACAGAAAACAAAACAATAAAAAGGTAGCCGAATCTCGTCATCTTGGTTATTTTTAGATTTTACTGATTACAACAATAAAATACCTGCCGGGTTTAATTTTTTATGGGAGAAACAGGACTTTTTTACAGCAGTGTCATCGACCCCATGCTGAAAGGCATGCGAAAAAAGGTTACGGCTGAAGTTCGAAAAGGCGAAACTGTTATTGATATTGCCTGTGGTACCGGGGCACAGGTCTTTCAGTTGTCGAGAAAAGCAGGTCAGATAGTCGGAGTTGATTTATCGGAGTCGATGATAAAGTTTGCCAATAAAAAGTGCAAGAAACAGAGTATTCTAAATGCAGAGTTTAAGCTTGCCGATGCTACCAACTTGACGGTGTTCGCTGATAGGGAATTTGATGTGGCTATAATGTCGCTTGCTTTGCATCAGTTTTCTCCTGAATTATATATTCCGATTTTAAGCGAAATGAAACGTGTTGCTAAGCGCATTGTAATTGTCGACTATGCTGTTCCTTTACCCAATAACTTTGCCGGATATACCAGTAAAATAATTGAGTTTTTAGCAGGGAGGGAGCATAACCACTGTTTTCGCAGCTATTATAAAGCAGGAGGTTTGGTGGCCATTCTAGCACAAAATGGTTTGCGAATAAATCGACATAATTTCTTTGGGGGCGGAGCTTTTATGCTCGTTTCCTGTAGTGCTTCCAAGTAATAAAATCGAAATCTTTTAAAGGAAGTTAACATCCTTAACATTCGCTAACTCTGTTTTACAATAATTTGTTTTGCTTAAGCCGTGTTAACACATTTCAACGCTATCTTTGAAATATAATTAAAAGTTAAAGCTGTGAGAACAGGTTAATAATGTTCAGAAAACGTTAGAGTTATTTGGGGTTTCTTCAATTGGAGAAGCCCCATTGCTCGTATCAGTTCGGTATTGCTGTTAATTCAGTGATTGAATTAGGTGAAGGGGGTTTCTTGTTAGAGGCCCCCTTTCATTTGGTCATCTCTTCTTTTAGCCATTGAGGGCGATTGGTAGTAATTCCGCTTACTCCAATTGCAGCAATGCGTTTTGCTTCTGTCGCATCGTCAACTGTCCAGCTTAAAACCTCCAACTCATTCTCTTTCGCAAAGGCAACTATCTCCTCGTTAACAATCGAATGTTTTAGGTTTATACCTGTCAGACCTTCTTTGTGCGCTTGAGAAATTTTCTTTTTTAAGCCGGGCTTTAACGAGCTTAGCCAGTAACACTTGTTTTCGGGGAAAGCTTTATGAGCCGCTAAAATAATTTTCCAATCAAAACAAATAAAAATAATCTGTTCTTTTTTATCACTCTTTTCAATGCTTCTAAGTAATGCCGGAATCGCTTCTTTTCCACATTTTATTTCAATTACTAAACTTTTTCCCGGAGGTATGATCTCAATAATTTCGGAAATATATGGAATCTTTTCGCCCTTAAACTCTTCACCTTTCCAAATCCCGGCATCTAAATCGCGTAATAATATCGAAGGTGTTTTGGCAATTTCAAGGTTTTTTTTGCCACTGCAAGTTCGTTTAGTATCCTTGTCATGAATCACCATTACACGATTGTCTTTTGAAAGATGCACATCAACTTCAACGGCATCGGCTCCAAGTTTCCAGGCAAGTTTTGCCGAAGCAACCGTGTTTTCAGGGGCTAAATAGGAAGCTCCACGATGTGCAATAAAGGTATTTTGCGCAAACAGGTTCATTCCGAGTAAAAGTAATGTGAGTGTATAGATTATTTTCATTGTGTGGTTTTGCTTGGTCGAATATAGACAGCTTAAAAATTATATTCGCAATTTTGCGGTTAAAAGTGTAGATTTGGTGCTACTTTTTAAGCAATTTTAACAGCTGGGTTTTTACTTTCAAATCCCGCTTGCGCAGCTATAAAATGACAATAAAAAATTCGACAACAGACAATAATAGTACATTCTTCTCGAATTTAGGAAATCACATTATTGTGCTTATTCTTAAAGGTGTTGCATTGTTGCCATTTCGCATTATTTATTCTTTGTCCGATTTTCTTTTTTTTCTGAACAAGCACCTGATTAAATACCGTTACCGTGTTACCAAAGAAAACTTAAAAGCTGCGTTTCCTGAAAAAACGGAAGATGAACTTCGGGAGATAAAGACAAAATTTTATCGCCATTTTTTCGATTTCTCTTTAGAGTCTGTAAAACTCTATAATATGCGCAATGAAGCAATGAAAGAACGTATTACTTTCAAAGGCTTGCACGAGATGGGAGAGCTAGCACAAGAGCGTAAGGGAGCCATTATTTTGGCCTTTCATCATAATAACTGGGAATGGTGCACTTATGCGCAGTCACAGCTCAATTTGCCTGTTTTAATGGTGTATAACCCTCCACGGCACAATAAGCCCATGGAGAATTTTTTGTTAAAATCGCGGGGTAAATGGGGAGGCGAAGTTATACGCACCAACTGGGCGGCGCGTTATGCGCTTAAGTATAAACAAAACAAAAAAGCTGCAATACTTTGGCTGGCAGCCGACCAGCGTGCATTGGCACGCTCCGAGTTTTGGACCCGCTTTTTAAACCGCGAAGCTGCCTTTTTTAGTGGCCCTATGCTTTTAGCGAAAAAGTTAAACCATCCCGTCTTTTTTCAGCAGGTAAAAAAAGTAGCACGGGGGAAATACGAAGTTACAATCTCTACCTTAATTATCGATCCCTCAAAGTTGTCAACGGCTGAAATTCTTCGCATTTATATTCAAAAAATGGAAGAAGTAATAAAATCCGAACCGGAGTATTATCTTTGGTCCCACAAACGCTGGAAACATAAGAGACCTGCGAATATTCCATTAGTAGAGTAAACAAAACAATGGCTGATAAAAAATTAATAGAAAAAGATCGCAGATTCCACGAATCATTCTTGAAAAAGGTTGGAAATGGAATTATTGTTTTTATTCTGAAAATAATATCGATTCTACCATTCTGGATTGTATTTGGAATTTCGGACTTTTTGTATGTAATTATAAAATATCTGGTTAGGTATCGGAAGCAAGTTATTACTGAAAATCTACAACATGCATTTCCCGAAAAAGCGGATGATGAGATTACGAAAATCAGGAATAAGTTTTATCGACACTTTTGCGACTTGTGGCTCGAAACGGTGAAAATGCACAGCATGAGTTATGAAAATATGCAAAAACATATGGTATTAATTGGTGCCGAGAAGCTCAATAAATATTATGACCAGGGTCGAAGTGTTGTTATCTTAACCTTTCATTACAATAACTGGGAGTGGTGTACAGCCATGCAGCCCGAAGTTAAACAACAGGGGCTAATTGTTTATAATCCCATTCGTGGTAACCATGCCATGGAAAAATTCCTCACCCACTCGCGCGAAAAGTGGGGGGCTAAATGTGTTCCATTGCACCGCTCGGGACGCGAAATTGTAAAGTACAACTTACAAGGGAAAGCTACCTTGGCTGTACTTGCAGCCGACCAAACTCCACCGGCAAATGCACAGTTCTGGACTACTTTTTTAAACCGCGAAGCTCCTTTTTTCTCCGGTCCCGAAAAAATCGCAATCAGAGGTAATCAGCCGGTAGTTTTCGCGCATACAAGAAAACTAAAACGAGGTACTTATAGTGTTGAACTTATCGAGTTAGTAGCCGAACCTAAAGATGTTGATCCGAATGAAATTCTACTTCGATATGTCAGAAAAATTGAAGAAATAATTCGGGAAGAACCGGCATATTATCTGTGGTCGCACCGTCGCTGGAAACACACACGCCCCGAAGGTATTGACTTAACCACCTAACTGAAAACTGCTTTCTTTCCCCAGGCGGCCTTAGCAGGCTTTTCGCTTTACCAATTTTGCCTGCTTGCGTTTTTGTAGCTGGTACGTGGGCTTTCTTCGGCAGCCTACGCCCATCAACAAAAACGTGGCGCAGTCTGCAATGGGGTATCGCTGCAATCCTTAGCCGGGTTGTATGCCAATGCCGTAGGTTTTAATAAAAAGTTTGCTTGAGTTTTATACTGTGGCTTAAGCACAAAAAAAGCACCCTACCAAAGCAGGATGCCTTTCACCTTTTAAAACTAAAATTATAATTGAACCGTCAATCTACTTCAGGTTCAGTAGGTTCTTCTTCTCCATCATCTCGTCTACCTTCGCGGGCAGCAAGTGTGGTTTCTATGGTTTTAATTTTCTGATTTAGCTCCTTAATAAAGTTTTCAATTTCGGGTGTTACCATATTAAGGCTTACCATAGCGTTTACACGTTCAACAATAAGTTCGTAAACGGGATCAAGTTTAATACGAACTGCTTTTACATTACCACTATTTTTATTGGCAATCTCCGTATCGCGTTCGTTTTGTTTGGCTTTAAAAGCAATATTCTGGTCTTTTAATGCATTTACCCACTTGGTAAGTCCGGTTGTAGTAACAAAACCGGCGTTTGCTTCTTCTTCAAGGTCACCAATAAGGTTCGAAAGCGCGGCTGTTTCTTCATTATACGAAATCTTGCGAATGTCGCCGTACAAATCAAAAACACGTTCAAGGCGTTTGGCAGCTTCTACTTCTTTCTCTACAGGACACAGCAAGGTGGCAGCAATACGGGCATCAATGGCGCGCCAGGTATTGTCGCGGCCAAGGTCGAGCGCTTGCAGTTGTTCAGTCAAAACACTGCCTTTGTCAACACGCAGCTCTTCGTCGAGTTTGGTAAATACTGCATTAAATGTAGTAAACTCCTCCTCCGAATGTACGACAGCAGGAGTAATTAACTCTATCAAACTTTTAAAGTCGCTCATGTACTGGAAATATTCGCTATTCCGAAGTTTACGTAATACAAGTTTTGAAATTTTAAGCATACTAATTTGTTTTAAGGATTAATAAAAAATGTTTTAAAAGGTTATTTTATCGATGTATGATGGCGGTTTTGTGTTTGCATTGCTAGTATGGGTTACTTGTTATTGTAAATAAAATTATGGCATATGCTTATTAAAGTCAATACTTAAAGTATGCTGTTTAGCATTTCTTGGCTCAAGTAGTTATTGCTTTGCAAAAAAAATGGGGCATAATTATGCTACCGC
>JAUVDE010000093.1 GCA_030595485.1 Draconibacterium sp. | reverse complement strand
TGGGCGATAAAATTTCATCCTGTCTTCAGTTTGTGGATGAAGTATTATTGCACGTAACCCGTCCGGTTCGCTGGGACTCTGACCATGTGGTGACTTTAAACGAAGATGTTCAGCTGATTGCTTCCGAAATTATCCGTAACGATTTCCTTGGTCGTGTAAATATTGGTTTAGACTTTTTCGATGCTTCAATTAACCGAATTGGTGCTTATGTAACCGGAACACGTGCTGCTCAAAAAGCTTTCTTAATTGCAGCATTAGAACCAACAAAAGACTTGGTTGAGATGGAAGAAGCCGGTAAAAACTTCGAACGCCTGGCTACTTTGGAAGAGTTAAAAACAATGCCGTTTAGTGCGGTTTGGGATTACTACTGTTTACAGGAAGATGTTCCTGTAGGTGTCGATTATATTCAAGAAATTCAACAATACGAAAATAAGGTTCTTTCAAAAAGGTAGAACAGTTATTTTATTGCTATTTATTAAGCCGATTTTTAGTTTGGTAATCATTCTATTTGCTCCACAGCGTTTGAAAGTGTAGTTTTAGCCATCAAATCTGTGCGTATTTTACGCCACCGAACTTAGAATAGAATGATTACTTTTTTTATATGTATCGCCATTTTAGTAGCGGCCTACTTTATTTACGGTACTTTTATTGAGAAACAATTTGGGATGGATCCGTCGAGGTGCACTCCCGCCCTCACCATGAATGATGGAGTAGATTTCGTACTGCTTCCGCGCTGGAAAATCTTTCTAATTCAGTTTTTAAACATTGTAGGTTTAGGGCCAATATTTGGTGCTATTGCAGGTGCTTTGTGGGGCCCTGTTGCTTTAATATGGGCGGCTGTCGCAATGGCATTTTTTGGAGGTGTTCGCGAATTAGGAGAAACACTTGCTTTGGACGGGCACAATGCCGCTTGGGCAGTTAATGAAATATGTAATACTTTATTGGGCAAAGTCGGTGGAGTTTTGGCCTTAATTGGGGTAGTTGCTGCACCAATTACATCGGGTGATACAGCATTTCGTAGTGCACGTTTAACTATCGCCGACTCGTTCAATATTAAACAAGACAAAATAATTCAACGGTTTTACATAACCATTCCCATGTTTGCTGTTGGTATACTTCTTACTCAAATAGATTTTGGTATTGTTTGGCGTTACTTCGGATGGGCAAATCAAACATTGGCTGTTTTTGTGTTATGGACAGCTGCTGTTTTTATGACTTCTGTTGTGGTTAGCTATATACTGATTGCTCCTGAAGGATTCCAACTGCCTCAGACCATTTCATATATAATAGGTGTAGGAACTGCCATTGTATTTTTAGGCTTGTTTCTGTTTTCACCAAAAACGAAAACTTAATCACAAACTGCATAATAAACTAAAAATGAATAAGAATATTTCGATAGGTTGGATAGGAACCGGTGTAATGGGTGCTTCAATGGTGGGCCATTTGCACAAGGCAGGCTATAAATGCACTGTTTATAATCGAACAAAAGCAAAAGCTGACCAACTAATTGGCAATGGTGTAAGTTGGGCTGATAACCCAAGCGAAGTAGCGGCTTGTTCCGATATAATATTCACAATCGTAGGTTTTCCGAAAGATGTGCAGGAAGTATATTTTGGTGAGCGTGGAATTCTTAATTCAGCAAAACCTGGCGCCATTGTGGTTGATATGACAACTACGGAACCCAGCTTGGCCATTGAAATTTACAATGCTGCAAAGGCAAAAGGTATTCAATCCATTGATGCGCCTGTTTCAGGTGGAGATGTTGGCGCAAATAATGCAGCGCTTTCGATTATGACAGGTGGCGATAAAGAAGCCTTTGGTAGAGTCCTTCCTTTGTTTGAAATTATGGGTAAACAAATTGTTTATCAAGGGAAAGCAGGTTCGGGGCAACACACCAAAATGTGTAATCAAATTACCATAGCCGGCACAATGATTGGTGTATGCGAGGCACTTTTATATGGTCAGAAAGCAGGGCTAGATTTAAGCACCATGTTATCGTCCATTAGTGGGGGAGCGGCAGGTTGCTGGACACTAAATAATCTTGCTCCGCGAATTGTTGACCGCAACTTTGACCCTGGTTTTTTTGTGGAGCATTTTATTAAAGATATGGGTATTGCTTTAAAAGAAGCTGAATTGATGGGACTTTCACTTCCGGGACTGGCATTGGTTAAGCAGCTATATTTGGCTGTTCAGGCACAAGGTCATGGCAGAATGGGTACACACGCTTTAAGCTTGGGATTAGAAAAAATATCTGGCTTATAATTTTTAACGAGAACAATTCATTCTAGAAAAACTCCATTTTCTGTTTAAACTTTGCAAGAATTTGTTTCTGTTTAATTGCACTAAGAATCAGCTCAACAGCTTGTTCGTCATTGAATGATGCTCTGTTTATAGTAATATCAAATAGATCTTCTCGCAAATCACTTTCTTTTAAAGCACTTCGAAACGCAATACGTTCAGCCTCAACTTTTTCGATGAATTCCATAGCATCTATTCTCGATAAATTGTTGTTGTGTACAATTGTATTAATTCGATAATCGATTGGAGCAGTTAGTCGAATATGTAATGCATTGTCTATATCCTGTGCTATTATATGACTTGCGCGTCCCACAATTATATTAAAACCATCAACTGCCAAACCATGTACTACTTCACGAACAGTGTTAGCGATTTTCGTTTCACTTTTGTAACGTTTGTCGCCAAATGCTTTTAATATCTGTTCAAAAGTATACCTGTCCGTTTTTTTAAAAGTCTGACGTACTATTTCAGGGGCAAGATGGAGTTCTTTTGCACTTTCGTAAAATATCTCCTTACTAAGTACTTTCCAAACCGATTGCATTTTTTGATTATTTAAGCGGACAGCCAGTTTATTCGCGAATTTTATACCATTACATCCCACTTCTCTTGAAATGGTAATAACAGGACCGGTCATTGCAAGATTGCCTTTTTCGAAGGAGGACTCCTCTTTCAGGCGCTTGTCTAAATAAGTCTTTAATGAATTTGCCATAGTAATACCGTTTATTATAAGTTACGCTAATTATGCTCAATAGGTTATCCTATAAAACCGCATAATTTCTAACTTAATTAAGTGTTTTCTTGGGGATAGATTTTAACTCACAATGAAAAGGATGCTGAAATAGAGACTATTACGAACATAATTTTCATAGAATGATAACAATCAGCTAAAAATTATGTCACACTTCATATATTTAACTTCTATTAAATTTTTATCCATTCTAAATAAAAACAGAAATAGTATATTCGTAACATTATAATAAAATTTTTAAAAACATGTTTGACAAGAGCACTTATATAAAGCGTAGAATAGCATTAAAATCAAAGGGTTTAAAAGGAGTTGGCTTAATTTTAGGTAATGCTGAATCACCTATGAATTACCGTGATAATACCTATCATTACCGTCAGGACAGTTCGTTTTTATATTTCTTCGGATTAAACTTTCCGGGATTAGCAGGAGTAGTTGATTTCGACAGTGGAGAAGAATTTATTTTTGGTGACGATGTGGATATTGAAGATATTATTTGGATGGGACCTCAGGTTGCATTAGCAGAAAATGCACTAAAAGCTGGAATTACAAGTACTGCTCCATTTGCAAAACTTTTCGATGTGGTGAAAGTCGCAAAAGAAAAGGGACGAACCATACATTTTTTACCACCATACCGCGGCGATAATAAAATGCTTTTGGAGAAACTTTTGGGAATTTCGTCATTGACCGTAAACGGCCAAGCCTCGCTTGACTTTATTAAAGCGGTGATTGCGGTTCGCGAGATTAAAGAAAAACAAGAAGTTGACGAGATAGCTAAAGCTTGTGCAACGGGTTACCAAATGCACGTTACAGCAATGAAAATGGCACATGCAGGTACCTGGGAGCAAAAAATTGCAGGTACTATTGAAGGGGTAGCTTTGGCAGGTGGAGGAATGCCTTCCTTCCCAATAATTCTTTCGCAAAACGGTGAGACTTTACATAATCACGATCACTCGCAAACCTTAAAAGAAGGAAGGTTAATGTTGTGCGATGCCGGTGCTGAATCATTATTGCATTATGCCTCGGATTTTACAAGAACTTCTCCTGTTGGTGGCAAATTCACACAAAAACAACGCGAAATTTACGAGGTTGTTTTGGCGGCAAATAACCATGCTACTGCATTAACGAAACCCGGTGTAACTTATTTGTCGGTTCATTTAGCTGCTGCAGAAGTAATAGCTGCAGGCTTAAAAGACCTTGGTTTAATGAAAGGCGATGTGAAAGAAGCAGTTGCTGCAGGTGCACACGCAATGTTTTTCCCACACGGACTAGGACATATGATGGGTTTAGATGTGCATGACATGGAAGATTTGGGACAAATACATGTGGGTTACGATGATGAAGTTCAGCCGGTTGACCAATTTGGCACAGCTTATTTGCGTTTAGGAAAACGTTTGAAACCAGGCTATGTAATTACCAACGAACCGGGATGCTACTTTATTCCAGCTTTAATTGATAAATGGCAGGCTGAAGGAATAAACAAAGACTTTATTAATTTCGATAAAGCAAACGAGTATCGCGACTTTGGAGGTATTCGACTGGAAGATGATTTACTGGTTACTGAAACCGGAAGCGAAATAATAGGAGAGCGGGTTCCGATAACTCCCGATGAAGTTGAACAAATTATTCAAAAAGGATAAATGCAAAAAGAGGTTGTCAAGTGGCAACCTCTTTTTTTAGTAACCTGAGTTCGATTATAAATATTAAACACAGAATGTGCTAGTCTGACCTTTCCTTCGGATTTAATTATTTTTTGCATAAATCGCCCCAGATTTTCTCGCATTATCCCGATAGTCCTTCAAAAATCTGTTACAATTTCTGCTAAAAGATAACTTAAACTGTGATGATATTTATAATCGAACTCAGGTTAGTATTCTGTTGTAGAAATAATCCATCTCTGCAAGAAGTTCGTCACGAACCTCTCGGCACTTTTCTCGAATCTCATTTTGACATTTAGAACCTTTGTACGGGCTGCGAAAACCAAGATGCAATTTACGTTTGTAATTGATTTTAGGAATTAATAACTCCTCCAGTGTCCCTTCGCCCACTGTAATTAAATAATCAATTTCGAGGTCCTTAAATTCATTGAAATCATGCGGAATACTTGGTTGCAGGTCGATACCAATTTCGGCCATAACTTCTATTGCAATTGGGCTTACATGATTTACCGGTTTTAAACCTGCTGAGTGAATTTCAAGTTCGGTGTTAAAGCTTCTAAGAACGGCTTCTGCCATTTGACTTCGGCAGGAATTACGATTGCTTAAAAAGAATATACTTACCCCATAGCTTAGAATTTAATTGAAAATTGATTTTTTGAAAGCAGTAAGGTAAGAAAAACAACAGAAATAAAACATGTATTAACTCTTGTATATTAGTCTTTTATGTCTGTTTTTGAACATAGCTAAAAAATATAATTATTCAGCATATTGGCAAGTTTATATTATAGTTCTATTTTTGAACAACAACTATTTGATATGCTAAATATTGCCACTGGTTTATTTGTGTTTGTTTTGTTTCTAGTAGGACTTTTACTTGTCCTCTTTATAATTTATTCGAAGCTAGAAAAAGAACTAAGAGCTTTCAAATGCGGTATTATTGCAGTCCTGCTTTTCAGTATTGTAGTAGCTTTACTAGCTATACTTCCAGAATCTATTTATCCGTGGTTATTGCTTCTTCCTGTGTTTAGTTTATTCATTATTGTACCAAAATTTGGAAATAAAAAAGTTGAGTTTGAAATTCCTGAAAGGCGATTTGATGAACGTGATGTAATGTTCTCAAGAAATTCCTTAAAAAAGGGAACTGAGAAGTTCAATAATTATTACCAAATGCGTCCGGAGAACAAATCTGCAGACGATGTTTTTCGTGCAGAACCAGGATTAATGAGTAAAGAAGCCAGTTTGTACAACGAAATTTATTTTAATGCGGCCAAAGCAACTTTCGAAACCGTAGACTTATTACAACCTTTAGCAGAACAAAGTTTAAGCACAAATAAAAACCAGGTTTCAGAGCATGAATTGGCTGATTTTATTAAAAATTGGGCTATCAAATTAGGTGCCGAGGCTATAGGATTTACTTTAATTAAATCCCATCATATTTATACGCATGTTGGTAGGGGAGAAGCCTATGGAAACAAAGTAGAACTCAACCATAAATATGCCATTGCATTTACGGTTGAAATGAGCCACGAAGCCATGAGCCATAATCCGAAAGGACCTGTTTTAATGGAGTCGGCTCAGCAATATTTAAATGCCGGACAAATCGCAATTCAGCTAGCACAGTTTCTTCGGAATTTAGGTTACGAATCACGTGCTCACATCGATGCAAATTACCGGCTTATTTGCCCCATTGTTGCACAAGATGCGGGCTTAGGAACCATTGGCCGAATGGGACTATTAATGACTCCAAACTTAGGCCCGCGAGTAAGAATTGGCGTGGTTAGTACCGAATTAAAACTTCCTATAAATCAAAAAGAACCAGATTATTCAGCTATTCATTTTTGTGAAATCTGTAAAAAATGTGCCACGAATTGTCCTTCACAGTCTATTCCTACAAATGGAGTAACAAATCAAAAAAAACCTAAACGTTGGACTATAAATCAAGAAAGTTGTTTTACGCTTTGGTGCAAAGTTGGTACCGATTGTGGACGCTGCATGGCAGTATGTCCATATTCTCATCCCGATAATTTTATGCACAACTTAATTCGTTGGATGATAAAACGTAATCCAATTAATCGATGGTTAGCACTAAAGCTCGATGACTTCTTTTATGGCAGAAAGCCACAAGCAAGTAAAAATCAATACTGAAAACAGAATCTACCAATTGATAATCAGAGCATTATGCATGTTGCCCAACACCTCGTTAATTCTAACTTGTTGATATACAATTAGTCATTCTTTTTCATTTATTTATTTTGATGCAAAATCTTTGAGTTTTAATATGGTTTTCCCTATTTTCGTAGCTCAACAAATTTACGCACACCGTTAGTAAACGGTATAAATTAATGGAAATGGAACCTAAAGATCTAAAAAACTCGGAAGAGTTAAAGAGTACTGAAAAAACTGAGCTTAAGAAAACGGAACAAAATATTGTTTCGGAAGAAGAAAAAACTGTTGAAGAAACGACAACTCCGAAAGAGGAAGTTTCGGCGGAAGTAGAAGAGACTATTGTTGAAGAAGCGGCTACTCCGAAAGAAGAAGTTTCTGCTGAAGTAGAAGAAACTATCGTTGAAGAAACGGCTACTCCAGTAGAGGAAGTTGTAGCTGAGGTAGAAGAGACTATTGTTGAAGAAACGGTAACTCCAAAAGAGGAAGTTTCGGCTAAGGTAGAAGAGACTACTGTTGAAGAAGAAAAAGTAGTAGCTGAGGAAACTCCAGAGATTGTTGAGGTAGTAGAAGCAACTCCAGCAAAAGAAGAAGAGGTAGCGGAACCAGTTGCTGAAGAAGCCGTTGCTCTTGCAAAAGAAGAGGAGAAAGTGGAGGAAGAGAAGCCTGTTGCCGAGAAGGAGGAAACTACAGAAGAGCCCAAAAAAGAGGAAGTAAAAGCTGAGGAAAAGGTTGTTAAGGTTCCTAAAAAAACACATAGAAGAGAACAAGTTGATTATACAAATCATTCTCAGGTAGAGTTAGTTAATGCGTTACGTGGCGTGTTAGGAGAGAATGAGAACTACAATATAAAAGATGAAGTAGAAACCATTAAAGCGGTATTCTATAAAAACTTAAATGAAAAAATTGTTGAGGCGAAAAAGAAGTTTGTTGAAGAGGGTGGGAAAGAAGAAGAATTTGTTTCTGAGGGAGATCCATACGAAAATGACATTAAAGATTTATTAAAAGATTACCGTCACTTACGTATTGAATTTAGCAAAAAACTGGAGCATGAGAAAGAAGATAACCTGAAACTTAAATACCAGGTTATTGAAGACATTAAGGGCTTAATCAATAGTGAAGAGTCGATTAATAAAACTTTTCACGATTTTAAAGAATTACAGCGTAGTTGGCGCGAAATAGGATTAGTGCCACAGGCAAAAATGAAGAACCTTTGGGATACCTATCATTTTCATGTTGAGAATTTTTACGACTACATAAAAATTAACCGCGAACTTCGCGATCTTGATCTTAAAAAGAACCTCGAAGCTAAAATTATACTGTGCGAAAGGGCAGAAGAGTTATTGGTAGAAGCATCAATAATTAAAGCGTTTAATACTTTACAGAAATACCACGAGCAGTGGCGCGAAATTGGACCAGTTCCTCGCGAACAAAAAGATGATATTTGGGAGCGTTTTAAGGCAGCCACCCAAAAAATAAATAAAAAGCACCAAGAGTTTTACGAGGGACGTAAAACCGAACAAAAGAAAAATCTTGAAGCAAAAACAGCACTCTGCGAAAAAGTTGAGGAAATTAAAATTGAGGAAATTGCCAACCATAGAGAATGGGACGAAAAGTCGAAAGAGTTGGTTGAACTTCAGAAAATGTGGAGAACGATTGGTTTTGCACCTCGTAAAGACAATAATAAAATTTACGATCGTTTCCGTAGTTCTTGCGATAAATTCTTCGATACAAAACGTGAGTTCTACTCGAAAAATAAAGAAGAGCAGCAAAATAATCTACAGCTAAAAACCGATTTATGTGTGCAAGCTGAAACGCTAAAAGACAGTACCGACTGGAAGAAAACAACCCAAGACTTCATTAATATTCAAAAGAAATGGAAAGAAATTGGTGCAGTTCCGCGTAAACATTCTGATAATGTTTGGAAACGTTTCCGTGCTGCATGCGATTTATTCTTCGAAAATAAATCGAAACATTTCTCGGGAGTTGATAACGAACAAGTGGATAACTTAAAGGCGAAAGAAGCTTTAATTGAGGAAGTTATCAACTTCAAATCGACAGGCGATGTTAACGAGAATCTGAATTTATTAAAAGACTTCCAACGTCGATGGACTGATACCGGCCATGTTCCTTTTAAGAAAAAAGATGAAATTCAGAGTGAGTTCCGCGATGCAATTAATAAATTGTACGATGAATTAAACATAGATGACGATAAACGGAATATGCTTAAGTTTAGAAGCAAAATGTCGTCATTCTCTGAATCATCACGTGGCCAGAATAAAATGCGTTTTGAGCGAGATAAGTACATGAGCAAAATGAAGCAGCTTGAAAGTGATTTGATTGTATTAGACAACAATATTGGTTTCTTTGCTAAATCGAAAAATGCTGAATCGCTGATTCAAGATGTTAAAAACAAAATTGAAGTAGCGAAACAAAAAATAGAATTCCTGAAAAATAAAATTAGGGTTATTGATGAAATGGATAAAGAGGATTAAATAATAGCATATATATTTCTAAAGCCGGTTTAAAGCCGGCTTTTTTTATGCCAATTTTTGCAAAACCTAAATCGCTGAGAATTTCGTGAAATAATTTATTCGTGCAATTGTACGGAAAATTTGATTCTCGTAAAACTGAATATTACTTGTTATTTGAACGATAAAGAATAAACTATCGGAATAACGATACATCAACATTCTCATAAAATGCGAAGCTGATCAAAAACTGATTATTGTATAAAGATTTTTTTAGTAGAATCGTATAAATATTATAATAACAGAACTCTGCAACTTTTACATAAAATCTTTGCCGTTATCGGACTAAAGCCGTGATAACTGATTTTATGTAAATCCCGACGCGTCGGGAACGTATTATGTGGAGAACTC
>JAUVDE010000435.1 GCA_030595485.1 Draconibacterium sp. | reverse complement strand
ACCAGCGAGTTGCTAATTACGATTTTACCATTTACTGTGTTTACGCCCAATGCTTTCCGACCTGATAGTGAGATAGAAGAAAACAGAACTTTTATGCCGGTTGGAGTTGGCGCCGATCCTTCGCGTTTCGATTTAATAATTTATGACAGGTGGGGACAAATAGTTTTCGAGACAAATTCACCGGATAATCCATGGGATGGAACAACAAAAGGTGGAGAGCCATCACCTATGGGTAATTATGTTTGGATTTCGCATTATTTCGATATCCAAGGTTTTGAACACAATCAAAAAGGACAGATTCTTTTGGTTCGCTAATTTATTATACCAAACACATATCAAAATAAGCGATATAAATTGTTTCTTTTCCCCTTCTTCTTCATTGAAAAATAGTTTCGTAACTATGGCTATGAAAAGATTTTTCGCTTTGAATAAGAAAAAAATAATTCAATTTTTTCATCAATCATTTTAAAATGCATTTGGTATTAAACCAAATTACATTTCACCAAATTCCTCTTCGTATCTATCGAAAAATGGCAAGGTTTTTCCCTTTTTCATCTCACGTAATAAAAATACCAGCGAAATCTCACTTGTACCACCCGAGTCGCCCCCAAGTCCAGAAACGGTCATGTCGTAAGTATAGGTTAACTGCCATTTTTTTCGAACAAATCCAACTAGAAATATTACAGCATCGTATTGCAATCCTATATTCTGACGGAACCACACACCAGTTGCCAAACCACGTTTTGCTGCAAATAAGCCATAATTTATTTGTTGAAACTTGCCTTGTGATTGCAATATAAGTTGGGGAGAAACATCAAACTTCTTCCGGCGATGCCCATGCAAAAATACAGGTAAACGTGCCCCTAAATGAGCAGTATATTTTCGGTCTAATTTAGCATCAGTATCACTTCCTGACACAAACGATTGATTGGGTTCGTTTAAATGATGAGCCGCTAAACCAAAAAAAAGTTTCTGACTATAAACCAACACTCCAGTAGAAAAGTCGACATAAGAATGATTCGGGTCAGTGATTAAGCCAACCTCCCCAGAAACCCCAGTATTTCCAGTAATAGGATCCAAATTATCAGCAAAAATAAGGTCATCCACATTAAGCGAATTCTGATGATACCCAGCTTGTATACCGCCGTTAAACCAGTAATGTTCGCTCAATTGAATGTTTACAGCATATGCAGCGTTTGCCTGATAAGTATTCAGAGCGCCATTTGCCTGGGCATCGTTTATAAAATTAAAACCAATACCGCCCCTTAGTTTTTCAACCGGCATATCCATTGCTGCACTGTAAGTATTAAATGCATTATCAAAGGCATGCCATTGATTACGGTATTGAAGCGCCACACGAGGAACTCCAATTGTTCCTGCAAAAGCTGGATTTAAATATAGTGGATTGGTATAAAACTGCGAAAAAGAAACATCCTGAGCGTTACCTAGAGTAGCCCAGAATAGTAGGATAAGTATAAATATATGCCTCTTCAAAATCTTCAAAACAACAAAACTAATTAAGGCGCGTAAAGATAGTTTTATTTACCATCAGAACTAAAATGCAGCATAAAACAATTGTCCATGAACAAAAAGAGGCTACCAAATTGGTAACCTCAAAAAAATCAAAATAAAACTAATCGCGTTTTCTACTTAAATATCCCAAATATTTTCATTTAGCATCCATTGTTCCATTGCTAAATCTTTTTCTTTAATTGTTTCAACTTGCATGGCACTTTCCACTTCCCAAATGTTTTTATCTGTCATCCAATTCTCAAGTGCTAATTCTTGGCTTTGAACATCCCAAACAAACTGGTTCGTCATCCAATTCTCCATTTCCAAGTTTGCTTCTGCCACTACCACTCCAAAGTCTGAAGTACTCCATACATTCTCATCCGTTATCCAATTTTCAATTGCTAATATTGTTTCAATGCTCTCATGGCTTGAGGCTTTTACATCGTGTGCTGTTGCATTTACATTTCCCGCTAATACGAATACGAAAAATAATGCTGCTACTAATTGACTAATTCTTGTTTTCATGTTTTCTGTCGTTTAACTGTTTTTACTCTTTTTGTTTTGTTTCTGCCTGCCCTTTGCAGGTCTTTTTTGTTTTCTTGTTTGCCTTTGTAAAGGACTTTTTCTGTTTTTGTTTTCGTATAATATGACTGTCTTCGGGTACAAAGGTTACACGAGATTTTGTTAAAAAGAATAAAAATATTGTTAACGAGTTCTTAAGGTCGGTAAACGACCGGGACTATCGGTAAATATAAATATCTTTAGGTAGGTATTTGTCCAGATCTACCGGTAAATGGCGAAAAATAGCAAAAACAGCCGAACCACTTCCCGACATCGATGCATAGGCTGCACCAAGTTCGTAAAGCTTATTCTTCAGTTTTTTAATTTCGGGGTACTGTGGAAACACACTTTCTTCAAAATCATTTTTGATAAGGTGCTTCCATTCTTCAAGCGGTAAACTGTCAATTTCTTTTAGGTTGAAATTGGCTTTAGCCGGTACAATATTACAGTAGGCTTCTGGGGTACTTACCGATAAATTGGGTTTAACAATTACAATATGATATGCTGACAAATCAAGATTTACGGCTTCAAACTGGTCACCAATCCCATGAGCAAAAGTTGGTTTGTTTTTTATAAAAAAGGGACAATCAGCTCCGATTTGAGCAGCATATCTTTCTAATCTTTCAAATGAAAGTTCAAGCTTAAAATAATTATTTAGCATTTTAAATGTAAATGCTGCATCGGCAGAACCACCGCCTAAACCTGCCCCAAAAGGAATTACTTTGTGTAGATGCAACTTAAGCGGAGGTAAATCAAAATCACTCTGTAGAAGTTGATAAGCTTTAAAAACTAGGTTATTCTCAGGTTTTCCATCAATTACAATTCCCGATGAAGTAAACTCCGTTTTAGCTGCGTTTGCAATTTCCAAAGCATCGGTAAGTTTTACCGGATAAAAAATAGTTTC
>JAUVDE010000290.1 GCA_030595485.1 Draconibacterium sp. | reverse complement strand
ACTACTTGCCAGTTGCACATGCGTAAGTTTAAAGACGGCGAAACCATTACTATTGAGCCATGGCGTGCACGTGCATTCCCGGTAATTAAAGACTTGGTTGTTGACCGTACTGCTTTCGAAAAAATCCTTCAGGCTGGAGGTTTTGTATCGGTAAATACCGGTGGTGTACCTGATGCAAACACAATTCCGGTAAACTACGACGATGCTGAAGAATCGATGGATGCAGCATCTTGTATTGGTTGTGGCGCTTGTGTTGCAGCTTGTAAAAACTCGTCGGCAATGTTATTTGTTTCGGCAAAAGTTTCGCATTTGGCAAAATTGCCACAAGGTAAAGTTGAAGCGAAAAGCCGTGCCAAAAATATGGTGTCGAAAATGGATGAACTTGGTTTTGGTGGTTGTACAAACACTCAGGCTTGCGAAGCTGAATGTCCGAAAAGTATTTCTATTACCAACATTGCCCGCTTGAATAGAGAATATTTGGTGGCTAGAATTAGTGAATAAGAATAGTTTAACTATTATATTTTGAAAGCCTTCTCATTTATGAGGAGGCTTTTTTATTTTTTATTCTCTGGGGAAGGCGAATGTGGCGAAGGGCTTGCTACAGGGCGTTGTAAACAAACTGTTCTCATTTTTTATAAGTTGAACACTTGTTGTTGAAAACCGATAAGTAGCTGATATGCAGAGACTAAGCGCAGCGACTTCTGAGGCGTTTGATTTTAAGGGTGGGATAATGTGCTCAGAATGAGCACTAATTCACAATTGCCTGTGCATAAGTGCAAAGGCGAACAAAAGTATTTGGCTTGCTGATTCGGTATATTCGCATAAACACAATCGCAATTATGCCATACAGACGTTTACCAACTACGGATAAAGCAAGGATACGCGCATTAAATGCAGCGTTGGGGAAGGTGATTAAACAGAATGGTAAAGACCTAGCATTCTCTAATCATACAGTTGAAGAACTTCAGAATGTAAAGAACAATTTTGAGAACCATCTTACACAATACGATCTTGATACTAAGCTTCAATCGGACAATATAAAGGAATATAAAGAAGTATTTGAGCGTACTAAAATGTATGTTTCGCATTTTATGCAAGTACTCCTATTTGCTTCGGAAAGAGGCGAAATTAACGGAGGAATAAAATACTACGATGGACTTGACAGCTACGAAGGAAGATTACCTGCATTAAACACCGAGAAAGAGATTTTGGAGTGGGGAAACAAAATGGTAAAAGGAGAGCAAGAGCGTATGCAAAAAGGCGGCAGTGCCATTTATAATCCATCAATTGCATTGGTTCGATTTAAAGTACAGGAATTACACGATGAAACCGTTTTCCAGCAAACCTTAAAGCGTAATACATTGCGCTCGTTCGATAAAATGCAAACCTTGCGTAAAGTTACAAACGACTTTGTAAGCAAGCTTTGGACTGAAATAGAAGAAGGTATTGAGCTGGAAAGCCCTAAGCTAAAACGACAAATTGCACAAGAGTACGGTATTGTTTATGTTTTCAGACGTAACGAAAAGAAAGCATTAACTGCGGAAGAGTTGCAAACCGATTTGTTATTTGAATTCGCATAGAGACAAACAAAACAGCATAAATTTTTGAATCCCAGATTAACTTCAGTTAGTTTGGGATTCTCTTTTTTAGTTATCTGAACGAATAATAGTAGGTTTTGGAATTTCACTTCCGGCGTTCTGTCTTTTTATCATCAGCATAAAAACAACGATTAGTACCAAACTTATGGCTGCTGCATAATAACTGTCACTGGTTGAACCGATTTCTTCAAAGTCGGGGCTAAGTAATTCGTTATTGATTAAATACATGCCAATTACCGCAATTGCATTGTTTAAAAAATGACCTAATATTGGTAGCCACATTGAGCCACTCCAAACCAACATGTAACCAAATATGGCACCTAAAATTACACGTGGAACAAAACCGTAAAACTGCATGTGTAAGGCGCTAAAAAGAATAGCCGAAATCCAGATTCCCCAATGGTAGTTTCGGGTCATTTTGGTGAAAATACGCTGAATTACACCACGGAATAAAAGTTCTTCCCCAATGGCTGGTAGAAACGCAATCATAAAAACATTAAAGGCTAAAGCGGGAATTGTTTTAACATTTAGAAATGCTTCAGTTATTTCAGCTGCACTTGCTTCAGCATTTTTCATCCATTGTTCCAATCCGGCCAGCCAACTCGGAAAAACCATGCTGTTATTTAATTCTCCAATAAAATTGATAAAAGGACCGGCAAAAAACATAAGCACCAGTACTAATAATAAGGATGAAGGATTAAATGATTTATCCAGAAACAAATATTCTTTTACGTTTCCGTAAAAAAGATAGCTCAAAATTATTGGAGGGACAATAAATAAACCAATGGCCTGCACGGTTTGAAAATATTTTAACAGGGCAATTGTTTCAGGGTTGTCAAAGTCAGTAAGTCCCGCTAGATTTAGGGCCGCATCCATGCCAAATACGGGAATGGCAATTGCTAAAGAAAGAACCATAAATCCTAAAAAACTCACCAGGATTACAAATACTGAAAATATTAATTGCGAAAAGGGCTTTGTATCCCTGAATGCCGTAATTGCCATAGTTTAAATTTTGGGCAAAGATAATTATTTGAGCGTATGATCTGAGTATACCTGTGAGACAAGGCATGCCTTGTCTTTACGCTTTGGTGAGAAAACGTGGCATTCAAATTTTTTAACTGTAGAGACAGGGCATGCCCTGTCTGTGTCTCAGTATTCGATAAATTACAATTCACGAATTTTCATATTCCGAAACATGGTTAAGCCACCATGGTCTTGCAGACCAATATGTCCACTTTTTTCCATCCCATATCGTGGGTGTTCATTCCATTTGCCGGTTTTTTTGCGTTTATTCCAGTCATCCGACCAAAGCTCATATTCAACCACTTTAGTACCGTTTAACCAATGTTCAACATGTGGGCCATTCACAATAATTTTTGTAGTGTTCCACTCTTCAATGGGCACAACTTTGGCATTTTGAGGAACATGCATGGCATAATTGGCGCCCGAGTATTGGTGGTCTTCCAGTTTTGTTGGCCAGCCTTTATCATCCAAAAGTTGATACTCCGGTCCAGTTTCGTAAATAGCGTTTGTTAGTCCTTCTTGTACGTGGTAAAATACTCCCGAATTACTTTCTGGAGCAATTTTCCATTCCATATACAATTCAAAATTCGTGTATTGTTTTTTGGTGATAATATCGCCGCCATGGTCCGAGCCAACACCAGAGTTATTTAAAATACCATCAATTATTTTCCATCCAGTAACTTTGCCACCGTTAAATGTTTTCCAGTTGTCGGTACTTTTACCATCAAAAAGAAGTTCCCAGCCTTCGCCCGCTTCTTTGTTGCTAAGCGTATTGAGTGATTCCGTTTTCTGACTTGGCGAGCAGGCAATAAATGATATGAAAATAAAAAGAATTAGAATGCTGGTTAAGTTCTTCATTATTAAATCGATTTAGGTTTAAAACTTCAGTAAAAATACAAATTCAGCGCAAATGGCAATTTCAATTTTTGTTTTATTTGAACTGAATTGATAAAACTTTGGTCGAATCCAATTAACTTTAAAGAAATACCAAAAATAAATATCTTGAAATTAAATAAAACGATAATAGGAATGGTGCATGTGGCTGCACTGCCGGGTACACCTAAAAATAGCCAAAGTGTGGAAACAATTGTCGCCGAAGCAATTTCTGATGCTAAGATTTTGGAACAGGGTGGAGTAGATGCAATTATGATTGAAAACATGCACGACCGTCCGTACTTAAATAGAACGGTTGGTCCTGAAGTTGTGGCAACAATGACGGCAGTTGCTTGTGAGTTGCGCAAGACTATTTCAGTTCCATTAGGAATTCAGATTTTGGCAGGAGCAAACAAAGAAGCACTGGCAGTTGCACAGGCAGCAGGTTTCGATTTTATTCGTGCTGAAGGATTTGTGTTTGGGCATTTGGCCGATGAAGGAATGATGAATAGCGATGCCGGCGAGCTGTTACGTTATCGGAAACAAATTGGAGCTGAGCACATTCAAATATTTACCGATGTGAAAAAGAAACACTCTTCTCATGCCATTTCAGCTGATATTTCGATTGCGGAAACAGCCAAAGCAGCTGAGTTCTTTTTAATTGATGGGGTAATTGTTACAGGAAATGCCACCGGTGAAAAAGCTTCACTCGACGAAGTGAAAGCCGTGAAAAATTCTGTTAATGTGCCGGTTTTGCTTGGTTCAGGAATTGATGAAAAGAACATTCGAAATTATTGGGAACATGCAGATGGTTTTATTATTGGTTCGTCGTTTAAAAAAGAAGGAAATTGGGAAAATACGGTAGATGCCAATCGTGTAAAAGAGTTTATGAGTATTGTAAATCAACTAAGGAAACAGTAAAAAATTTACTTTTTTGAATCGAACTCAGGTTACTAGCAAAGTAGCAATAATGATTGGTAATCGCTTTAAAACTGCACCTTTTGCTATTGCCAAATTGGTATATTACTGTGCAATTGGTTTCTTTTTTGTACAAAATACAATTAAAAAACAACGAAAATAAATCTTACCTGAGTGTTAAATGTCTGTTTTTTTACCACTTAAGTAGTTGTTAATTAATGTTAATGACATATTTTTGACACGTAAACCAAAAAACAATACCATACCCAAACCGAGAACACTAAAACTTTTAAATTAGAATTAAATTAAAAACGATTCAGATTGGTTATGTTGATTTAGCAATAAACGTTGAAAAACTTTCCAGCAGGCGCCGGTTGGAAAATCTTATCAAGTTTATTTGTTT
>JAUVDE010000419.1 GCA_030595485.1 Draconibacterium sp. | reverse complement strand
AGTATAGAGAAGAGAGTGTGTCTTGCTCTGGATTCCATTCGAAATATATTTTACCGCTGGCTTCATCCCACGAAATTCCGGATGGAGAAGTCCCAATCCATTTGTCGGGATTCTGCATTATTTTTTCGATAGTTAAAGCACTTTTATTGTTCTTCTGGATTTGTGCGAATGAAACAAAAACAGAAAATAGCAGAACAAACAGCAATAAATTTTTCATGATAACAACAGTTTTTTGAGTGTTTTTTCGAAGACATCTAAAATAATACATTTGTTGAAATAATTTCCCTGATAAAAAATAGCTTTCGATAGATTCAAAAAGTTTAGATTTGCGTTGCAACAAAAAACTCGAAGCTCTAAACAAATAGCTTAATGAAAATATTCAAATTCGGAGGCGCATCGGTAAAAGATGCCGACGCTGTAAAAAATGTATTTCAAATAATAAAAGGTGAAAGCGAAAATCTTGCTGTGGTAATTTCGGCAATGGGCAGTTGCACCAACTTACTGGAAACACTGATAAAAGCTTATTTCAACAAAAAGGAAAATGCACAAAATATCTTTGTTGAATTTAAAAACTATCATCTAGCTATTATTGAAGATCTGTTTGGTGAAAAAGGAATGCCACAAAAGCTTTACGAATTGTTTGCTGAACTGGAAACCAAACTGCAGAAAACACCTTCACACGATTATAATTTTGAATACGACCAGATTATTTGTTTTGGAGAATTGGTTTCAACCCAAATCGTAAGCGAATACTTAAATGCTGCGGGCTTCACAAATTGCTGGATTGATATTCGTGACGTTTTGAAGACTGACGATACATTCCGCGATGCCAAGATCAACTGGGATTGGACGGAAAAATTGATAAACGAGAAGTTCAGTTTTTCAAATACAAAGCTATTCATCACCCAAGGTTTTATTAGTTCAACAAGCAGTAATTTAAGTACAACTTTAGGTCGCGAGGGCTCGGATTTTACAGCAGCAATTTTAGGCAGTTGTTTAAATGCTGAAAGTGTTTCGATTTGGAAAGATGTGCCAGGGATTTTAAGTGCCGACCCAAAAAAAATGGAACAGGCTGTTAAAATTGGAGAGCTTTCGTACAAAGAAGCAGTAGAAATGACACATTCCGGGGCAAAAGTCATTCACCCAAAAACCATGAAACCACTGCACAACAAGGGAATTCCTTTGTTGGTTAAATCATTCGTCTCACCAAACGAAGCAGGCACTATCATTCATAAAATCGACCATAAAATTGAATTGCCTCCAATTTTCATTCTGAAAGAAAACCAGATATTAATTACCTTATCGGCTATCGATTTTTCAATTATTTCGATTAGCGATATCGACCGGGTTGTGAAATTTTTAATGGGAAAACTTATTAAAGTTACGCTAATGCAACAATCGGCTATCGACTTAAATATTGTTGCCGATGCTTCTGAGGAAAATCTGGAAGAATTTTTCGGAGAACTATCATCGGAATACAACATAAAATACAACACCGGATTAACTTTGGTAACCATTCGCCACTACACTGAAAAAGTACTCGATTGGATGCTTGGCGAAAAGGATATTTATCTTGAACAACATACCCGATTAACCGCAAGGATGCTAATAAAAGAGTAAGTTCGGGGCAAAAAGGAAACGGAACACAAACAGATTGATTTTTTATTGTAATTTTAATCAGCAATCTATTACCTATTATAAAAACTTCTTCAAAATATGAAGCAAAAAAAGATTCTCCCATATGCCATTGGATTATTAGTGGTAGTTATTGTTTTACTGGTTGTAGGAAAAAAACAAGGTTGGTTTGGTAAAGAATTTACCATTGATGTTTCCACTAAAAAAGTGGAGAGCAAAACCATTACCGAGTTTATTACTGCTAACGGTAAAATTCAGCCCGAAACTGAAGTGAAAATTAGTCCGGATGTAGCGGGTGAAATTGTTGAACTTTATGTTGAAGAGGGTAACGCCGTTACCAAAGGCGAATTACTTTGTGTTATTAAACCTGAAATGTATGTTTCGGCAGTTAACCGTGCCGAAGCTGCCGTAAACTCGTCGAAAGCGCGTTTGGCACAAACTGAAGCCCAGCAAATTGAGCGCAATTTACAATACAAGCGTAGCAAGCAATTGTACGAAAAAGGAACTATTCCGGTGTCGGAATTTGAAACAGCTGAGGCAGCTTATAAAGTGTCCCAGGCAGAAGTTCGTGCGGCAGGATATTCGGTAAGAAGTGCAGAAGCTACTTTAGATGAAGCAAATGAGCAACTTACCAAAACCAAAATTTACGCACCTATTACGGGTACAGTTTCGGCATTAAATGTTGAAAAAGGCGAACGCGTTGTGGGAACAAGCATGATGGTTGGAACCGAAATGATGATTGTTGCCGACCTCGACAAAATGGAAGTGCAAGTTGAAGTAAACGAAAACGACATTGTAAAAGTAATGAAATACGACACGGCTCTTGTGGAAGTTGACGCTTACATGAACCGTAAATTTAAAGGTATTGTAACCGAAATTGCGAACTCGGCAAGCACGGTAGGCTCCTCTTCCGATCAGGTTACGAATTTCGATGTAAAAGTATTTTTGCTAAAAGAATCGTACGAAGATTTAATTGATGCTTCTACCGGAAACCTTTATCCTTTTCGCCCGGGAATGTCGGCAACGGTTGACATACTTACCGAAACGCGCGAAGGTGTAATTTCGGTGCCTATTTCGGCTGTTACTACCCGTATTAAAAAAGATGGAGGTGGCACTAAAGAAGTGGAAGACAAGGAAGCAGCAGACGAAAGTGATAAAAAGAACGATGCCATTCGCGAAGAAAAACAAGAGGTAGTTTTTGTTTACAACAACAATCGCGTTAAAAAAGTTGAGGTAAAAACGGGTATTCAAGATAATACCAGCATTGAAATATTAGAAGGTGTAAAAGAAGGCGACGAAGTAGTTACTGCACCTTACAATGCCATTAACCGCACGCTAAAAGACAGCATGATGGTAAATCAGGTTAAAGAAGAAGACTTATTTAAGGATAAGAAATAAATTTACAAAAAAGGATGCCATCCGTTTGAGTTAGTTCATACGCGGATGGCATCTTTTTTTATGTTCTTTTTTGAAATTGAAGAGGCAATTCCCGGATTACCTTGAAATTCCGGTGGGGTTCATTATAAAGAAATCTCTTTTGTTAATTCGTTTTATGCCCTGCCGGGGGCATTCATCTTTGGTTTAGCCCAAAGACGAATCAGA
>JAUVDE010000165.1 GCA_030595485.1 Draconibacterium sp. | reverse complement strand
ATATTTGTTCGGAAGTTTATATACGAACAAACGCCCGATATTGTAATTAATGTTCTTGACTCAACCAACCTCGAACGAAGTTTGTTTTTAAGCACTCAACTAATCGACATGGACTTGCGCACCATTATGGCGTTTAATATGTTCGACGAACTTGAAAAAAGCCAACTTAAACTCGACAAAGATGCTTTGGCAAAATTAGTTGGGATTCCAATTATTCCAACGGTTAGCTCAAAAGGGCAAGGTTTAGATGCGCTTATTGATAAGGTTGTAGAAGTTTTTGAGGGAAAAGATACCGTTTCAAGACACATTCATATAAATTACGGAAAAGAGCTTGAAAAATCGCTAAAAGTAATTCGTGAGAAAATTAGGGAAGACAAACCAATTACCGATAAAATTTCGTCGCGTTTTTTATCGCTGAAACTGATTGAAAAAGACAAGCAAGTTCACGAACTACTTTCGAATTATTCGAATTACGAAGAAATAAAACAGGTTACCGATAAAGAAATTCGTAAAATTGAATTGCTTGAAAACGATGATAGCGAAACCGTTATTACCAATGCGAAATACAGTTTTATAAGCGGTGCCTTAAAAGAAACATATCGAGGACCTGAGAAAGAAAAAAAAACCCGCTCCGAAAAAATCGACAGTGTGTTAACCAACAAATACCTTGGTTTCCCCATTTTTACCGGGCTACTGTTTTTTATGTTTTGGACGACCTTCACCGTTGGTGCTTATCCAATGAATTGGATTGATATGGGAGTTAGTGCTTTGGCCTCTTTCGTTGGGAATATTCTACCTGAAGGAATGTTAAATGACTTGCTTACTAATGGAATTATAAGTGGAGCCGGAAGTGTGCTGGTCTTTCTACCTAATATTCTAATTCTGTTCTTTTTCATTTCCATATTAGAAGGTTCGGGTTACATGGCGCGGGCAGCTTTTATTATGGATAACATAATGCACCGTTTTGGATTACACGGGCGTTCGTTTATTCCCATGATTATGGGTTTTGGCTGTAACGTTCCGGCAATTCTGGCAACACGCTCGATGCGAAACCGTGGCGACCGTATTTTAACAATGCTGATAATTCCATTTATGTCGTGCAGTGCACGATTACCGGTTTATATTCTTATTATCTCGGCATTCTTTCAAAAAAATCAAGCATTGATTTTAATTGGTCTTTATGCTGCTGGAATTTTCTTTGCATTCTTAACCGCACAAATACTGAACAAAACGGTTTTTAAGAATAAAGAAACTCCTTTTGTGATGGAGCTTCCCACCTATCGTTTACCAACTTTCAGAAATGTGGTTTACCACATGTGGGATAAAACGCAGCACTACCTAAAAAAGATTGGAACCATTATTCTTTTGGGTGTTGTAATTGTTTGGGCTTTGGAATATTTCCCTCGGGAGACTGAATCAAGCAAGGATTTTGAACAAAAAATTGAGGTGGTTCAGCAAAACCAAAATCTTAATGAAGTTGAAAAAGATTCGCAAATTAAAACACTGGAGTACGCACAAGAATCGGATCGTTTGATTCATTCATACATTGGTAGAATTGGTGTTTTTGTTGAGCCGATAATGCGTCCGCTTGGCTTCGATTGGAAAATGACAATTGCATTAGTTGCCGGCTTACCAGCAAAAGAAATAGTTGTTAGCACCATGGGAGTTCTTTATCAATCGCCCGATGATGAAACCACTGTTAATCTTCAGAAAAAACTACAAGGCGAAAAATTTGAATCAGGGAAAAAAATTGGGCAAAAAGTATTTACCACTCCGTCGGCTTTGGCATTCCTAATTTTCATACTCATTTATTTCCCATGTATTGGTGTTGTGGCTACAATTAAAAACGAATCGGGATCGTGGAAATGGGCTGCTTTTGCCGTATTCTACACCACCGGACTTGCCTGGGTTGCTGCTTTTATTGTTTACAACATTGGTAATTTAATAATCTAATTGTGCTGCAGGAAATAATTACATACCTAATTGTTGCTGCTGCGGTTATTATTGCCGCAATAAAAATCACAAAACGACTCAGCAAAAAAAAGCCGAAAAAAATTAATTTTCAGAAAGATAAGATTAGCATGGCTCACAATTGTTCCGATTGCTCTTCGGAATGTGTACTACGCGATTTGCCACAAAAAGTTATTGCATCAAAGTCGGAAGAATGCAATACGACTTACAGCAAAAAATAAAACTTGAAATTATAAATCGTCTAGTTTCCTGATACTGAAAATTAGAGTGTTTTTAAACCTTTGATAGTTTCCGTAGGATTTTCGGCATTAAACACAAAGCTACCTGCAACCAAAATATTGGCACCTGCCTCGTATAGTTTTTTACCCGTTTCGTAGTTTACTCCACCATCAATTTCAATCAAACATTCCGAATTGGAAGTATCAATCATTTTACGAAGTTTTTTCACCTTATCGTAAGTTCGCTCAATAAACTTCTGACCTCCAAACCCTGGATTTACCGACATCAGTAGAACAATGTCTAACTCTTCAATAACGTCTTCTAAAAGCGAAACCGGAGTATGTGGATTTAAACTCACACCAGCTTTTGCGCCAAACGATTTTATGAGCTGAATGGTACGATGCAAGTGTTTACAGGCTTCGTAATGAACTGTAACAATTGATGCACCAGCCTTAACAAATGGTTCAATTAAATGATCGGAATTAACGATCATTAAATGCACATCTAATGGCTTTTTTGCAATTCGATTAACACTCTCAATTACCGGAATTCCAAAGGAAATATTTGGGACAAAAACCCCATCCATAACATCAAAGTGAATATAATCAGCCTCACTTCGGTTGATCATTTCAATGTCTTTTCCAAGATTATTAAAGTCGGCCGATAAAATTGAGGGTGCTATCAAATGCGTCATGAAATTTGTATTATTTACCGAGATATGATTTTAATAATCGGTTTCGGTATTGATTTTTTAGTTTTTTTATGGCCTTCTCTTTAATTTGGCGAACACGTTCACGGGTCAATCCAAACTCATCACCAATTTCTTCTAAAGTGTGCGACTGGTAATTTTTCAACCCAAAGTAAAACCTTAATATTTCGGCTTCACGTTCTCCTAAAGTTGCCAACGAGCGTTCAATCTCCAGACGTAAGGAATCATCCAATAAATCCTCATCAGGTTTTGGCGAATTTTCGTTTAACATCACATCGTAAAGGTTGTTGGCCTCTTCATCGCGAAGTGGTGCATCCATTGAAACTTGACTGCCAGAGAAGTTCAACGAATCTTCAATTAATGAAGGTTTGGCTTCCATTAATTCGGCTACCTCTTCAATAGTAGGTTCGCGTTGAAATTCTTGTTCGAGTTTATTGAAGGCTTTGTTGATTTTATTGATCGACCCAATTTTGTTGAGTGGCAATCGTACAATCCGCGCCTGTTCGGCTAATGCCTGTAGAATTGATTGGCGTATCCACCAAACAGCGTAAGAAATAAATTTAAATCCTCGGGTTTCATCGAATCGTTCGGCAGCCTTAATCAGTCCCAAGTTACCTTCGTTAATTAAATCGGGTAAACTCAGCCCTTGATTTTGGTATTGTTTCGAAACAGATACAACAAACCTAAGGTTTGCTTTTATCAATGTTTCTAAAGCGGCGCGGTCTCCTTTTTTAATGCGTTTGGCGAGCTCAACTTCTTTTTCTGCCGACAACAACTCAACTTTCCCAATTTCGTGCAGGTACTTATCCAGCGAGAGGGTATCGCGGTTAGTTACCTGCTTGGTAATTTTTAGTTGTCTCATAATTTGTATTTGTTAACATTTTAAAAAGTCATACTATCTATTATAATATTCCTTTCTTCTAGCAAAAGTAACATACATTTTCAAAAAAACTATTAAGAAAAATACCTTTAACTTTTGAACAAAACATATTTCCCCAACAATTAGTTCATCGCAATACCCTTTATTTCAAGCATGTTCGAGCAAAAACTCTTTAAATACCTGATACTCTTTATTTAAGCTTTCACTTTTTTTCGTTCCTTTCATAAACTCAGCAAGTTTCTCGGGCAACGCTACTTTTCCTTTACCAATTACAGCCTCAACTGTTTCGGTAAATTTTGCAGGATGTGCTGTTTCCAGAAAAACACCAACTTGATTTTCAGCTAGATATTCATTTAATGACTCAAAACCACAGGCTCCGTGAGGGTCGCATAAGTAATCGTTTTCGGTATAAACCTTCTGAATTATCTTTCGAATCGCCTCATCAGAATATCTAAATCCTTTTACTTTATCAGAAATGGCTTTATGTGAATTATCGTATAAATCAAGGATCCTAGCAAAATTACTGGGTGCACCAACATCCATAGCATTGGCAATGGTTTCAACCGATGGGCGGACTTTATATTCTCCCGTATTCAAATACTCGTAAACTACATCGTTTAAATTATTGGCTGCTATAAACTTCGCAATTGGCAAGCCCATTTCTGCGGCAATTAAACCAGCAGTTAGGTTTCCAAAGTTTCCACTCGGTACAGAAACAACCAATTCTTTTCCATCCAACTTACCGGCTTCTTTTAATCTTGCATAAGCATTAAAATAATAAAATGCCTGCGGAAGAAAGCGTGCTACGTTTATCGAGTTTGCAGAGGTTAAAACCAATTTCTCATTTAATTCCTTATCAAGAAAAGCCGTTTTCACCAAATGCTGACAATCATCGAAAGTTCCATCAATTTCAAGCGAAGTAATATTCTGCCCAAGTGTTGTAAACTGCGATTCCTGAATCTGGCTTACTTTCCCTTTAGGATAAAGTACGTAAACATGAATTCCATCAACACCAAGAAAACCATTGGCAACTGCGCTACCTGTATCACCAGATGTTGCAACTAAAACATTTACCTGTTCTTCTTTTTTATCCAAAAAATATTGTAGCAAACGAGCCATAAAACGGGCTCCAACATCTTTGAATGCCAATGTTGGCCCATGAAATAATTCCAAAGAATAAATAGAGTCTGTGACTTTTACCACTGGGCAATCAAACTGAAGTGTATCAAATACAATTTCCTTCAGTTTATTCGCGTCAATATCCTCTCCAAAGAATTTTGTAGCAACTTCAAGAGCAATCTCCTGAAAACTCAGGTTCTGAATATTCTCAAAAAATGATTCGGATAATTTCTCAATTCGTTCGGGCATAAACAGACCGTTATCGGCTGCCAAACCTTTTACCACTGCTTCTTTTAACGAAACATCGGGTGTATTTTTATTTGTGCTGTAGTACTTCATTTATACGAGGCAAATGTAAAATATTAGCCACAAGAACAATGGCTCGCCATGTAGAATACATGACATATATCACAAATTTAACAGCCCAAATAACGAATTCAGGCTGTAAATATTCTAAAATTCGAAAACTGTTAATCTAATTCTCCAAAAAGGTTTTGATGAATTCATTACCCTTCAAAATACCGTAGGCACCATTTTTTGTATCGAATTCGTCATACACTTCCACAGCGTCAGGTGTATTTCCCGGTTTATAAATACTAAAGGGAACGGCTTCGCGAGTATGTGTTCTTAAAGCACAAGGTGTTGGATGATCAGGCAAAATTGCAATTGCCACCTCTTCATCCATTTTTTCCGTTTCTTCCAAAATGTATTTTACCACTCTTGAATCGAGGTATTCAATCGTTTTAGTTTTTAACTCCACATCTCCTTCGTGTCCGGCTTCGTCGCTGGCTTCAATGTGCAAGTACACCAAATCGTTTTCCTTTAAAGCCTCAATTGCAGCCTCAGCTTTACCTTCATAATTGGTATCGTACAAACCAGTAACTCCATCTACGTGAATCACTTTCATTCCGGCATAAACTCCAATTCCATGAATTAAATCTACCGCAGAAATTACGGCCGAATTTTTAACACCATACATTTCGTTTAAAGTTGGCATAGCGGGTTTATAACCCGGCGACCATGGCCAAATACTATTTGCTACATCTTTCCCTACTGCTTTTCGCGCAACATTTACCGGATGATTTTCAAGTAATTCCTGTGATTTTAGAATCAACTTAGTAATTAAATCAGAAGTAGCCTTTGCCTCGTTAGTTTTTGTTTTTGGAAGAAGACCTTTAAACGCATGCCCCGGAACATCGTGTGGTGGTGTACAATTAAAATCTTTTACTCCATTTTTAATCACCAATAAATTACGGTACGATACACCTGCATAGAATTTAACGGTCTCACTTCCGAGGTGTTCCTCTAAATAATCAATTAATTCGGCTGCCTCCTTAGTTGAAATATGACCAGCTGAGTGACTTTTAAGAATATCACCTTCAATACAAACCAAGTTTAGTCGCATCGCCATGTCTCCAGGTTCAAGTTCGACACCAATACTGGCAGCTTCCAATACTCCCCTGCCCTCATAAACCTTTTCTACATCGTACCCAAGCACAGCCATATTTGCAATTTCACTGCCTGGGTGCATCGTTTCGGGTACCGTTTTAAACTGCCCCGATTTCCCATTTTTTGCTAACCAATCGATGTGTGGCGTTTTAGCCATTTGTAGCGGAGTAAGGTTGTTGAAGTCCTTTAAAGGCTCATCCGACATTCCATCTCCGAGAATTATTATATGTTTCATTCTTTTAGATCAAATTGCAAGAATTTGAACACAGATGACTCTGATAATCACAGATTTTTTTCAGCGATAATCCGTTGAATCTGCGTCGTCAGCGTTCCATTCTTTATATATTCGACACTTTTATAATATCGGCAAAAACACCTGCCGCGGTTACCGAAGCTCCAGCTCCGTATCCTTTAATTAGCATAGGAAATTCGTGATAGCGCTCGGTTGTATACATCACCAGATTATTACTTCCTTCCAAATCGTAAAATGGATGCGTAGAATCCACTTCCTGTAAACCAGCTTCTGCCTTTCCATTTTCGAAACGAGCAACAAAGCGCCACTTCTTATTTTCGGCTTGAAGTTTCTTACGGTTTTCTTCAAACTCGGCATCTAAAGCCGGAACACCCTGCCAGAATTCATCAAGGCTTCCTTCAAATAACGAATCAGAGACGAAACGATTTATTTTAATTTCGTTCATTTCAATTTTATACCCAGACTCGCGTGCTAAAATCAAAATCTTACGTGCCACATCAACACCACTTAAATCCTCTCTCGGATCAGGTTCTGAGTAACCTTCCTCCTTAGCCATTTGAATGGTTTTACTTAAAGGAATATCCGCAGAAATAGTATTAAAAATATAATTTAAAGTACCCGAAAGAACGGCTTCAATTTTCAAGATTTTATCGCCAGAATTAACCAAATCATTTAAAGTATTAATAATTGGTAAACC
>JAUVDE010000145.1 GCA_030595485.1 Draconibacterium sp. | reverse complement strand
AAAGCTATTTGTTTCTTCAGGATCGATATAGCGGTTTTTGCTAAACATTTTAGGTTTGAAATAGAATATCCATGCCAATGGTTTTTCTTTTTCGTCTAGGAACTCAATTTTTTCATCTGGGTTTCGATGATTGTAATCGTTAATAAAATAGTAAAATAATTTCCCAAAAGCCATCTCTTTTGGCGCCTTTGCTCTAAAAGCAGTCATGTTTTTATCGTTGTTTTTTTTCTTAAACTCAAAACCTACAATTAAGGGCATTTCCATTTCGCGGTCAGAAGGATCTTCAACATGCTTATCTAAAGGATAATACCATTTACGAAGAATTTTTACAGGAATGTTTAAATACCTTCGGATTACTCCATAAAATATATAAGGAAGAATGAATAGCAGTAGTGTGGTCAGATTTATGCCGATATAGAAGGTAAAGTCGATAAACTGAAAAGTCAATTGCATAAAAACGCCACCTATAAGTGCATTGAGCATTGAGAACAGAATTTCGGATTTGAAACTTTCTTCGTTAACCCAAGGCAGAAGATTCTTCAGAAACAGAACATGGAGTATGCCAAGTAATAGTAGCCAGGTTCCTAATAAAATATAAACCAAAAGATACGATATTGGTATCCAGTTTTGATTCCCGATTAATCCTCCAGCGCCTATCATTAATCCTAAAATGAGCACATATAAAAGTGACCCGAAAAGGCTGGATTTTACTTCTTTGTTTTTGAGTAGAAAACCCAAAAGGATTAAAGCAAGAATTAGAAATACGATAAGTAGAAAACGACTTCCCATAATCTTTTGTTTTAAAATTGTAGCTTAATTCCCGACGCTTAGTTCTATAAATTTACAGGAAAAATGCGTATTTGTCAACTAATTTTATGGTTAAATACCTATTTCATTCAATATAAAAACAATATTAGTTATGACTTGTAATATATTGTTAATCAGGAAAATTGTCGAATTATTGTTAAATTGAAATATTGTTATGTAAATTTAGTGCAACGAAAATCTCATATCATGAACCGAACCAGTTCTTGTTTTGTCAATTCTCTTCTTTTAATAATGCTAGTGTTTGCCTTTGCAGTAGGGTGCACAACAAAGTCATCAACAGAAATTGAGCCTGAGATTGCCCAGTGGCGAGGAATTAATCGTGATGGGCATTACTCTGAGACAGGTCTGTTAAAAGAATGGCCTAAAGAGGGCCCCGAGTTACTTTGGGCTTATAATGGTATCGGAAAGGGGTATGCTGCTCCATCAGTTTTAGGTAATACGATTTTTGTGAATGGAGAACAGGATAGTAGCAGTTTCTTATTTGCTTTTGACTTGCAGGGGAATCTGCTTTGGAAATCACCTAATGGTCCCGAGTTTATGGGTGAAGGTTTTTCTGCGACATACCCTGGTTCGCGTTCAACACCAACTGTTGTTGATAATTTGGTTTACGCTACTTCAGGTAAAGGTAGATTAGCTTGTTTTGAAACTGAAACAGGTAATGAAAAATGGGCCGTTGATATTGTTAAGGAGTTGGGAGGATTGGATAACTTTTTTGGTTATTCAGAATCGGTAGTTGTAGATAGTGAAAAGGTGTATTGTTTTCCGGGAGGAGATAAAAACAATACGGTTGCATTCAATCGGTTTAATGGCGAAATAATTTGGTCGAGCAAAGCCATGCTTGACACTTTTGCGTATTGTTCGCCTTTGCTGGTGCAACTGCCCGAACGAAAGGTGTTGATTACGCATTCCCGACACTTTATATATGCAGTCGATTCTGAAACTGGTCGAGCGCTCGGATCCTATTTTATTCCTCACTTTCAATATGATGGGGAACATTGTAATTCGCCCTTATATGTTGATGGGAATATCTATTTCATTGGAAATGAAAAAGAGGATGGAGCTGTGCGCTTACAAATTTCAAATAATGGAAGTAGAATAGACAGACTTTGGCAGAATTCTAAAATTAAGAACAATTTTAATGGATATGTAGAAGTGGATAACAAATTATTTACAATGGTAAAAGGAAACTGGTTAAAGGCACTCGACATTGAAACCGGAGAAGTTGTAGATTCGGTTAAAGCTGCAACTGGAAGTATAATCCGTGTTGATGATAAGTTCATTTGTTATGGAATGAATGGTGATGTAAATCTAATTGGTTATAAAGAAAACCATTTGCAAGTAATAAGTAGTTTTAAGATAAAACAAGGTTCCGGTCATCATTTTGCACATCCTGTTTTAGCCCAGGGAGTTATGTATATTCGTCATGGCGATGTTTTGTTGGCTTATAAATTGACAGAATAGTTGCGTAATTACAGGCTGTTAAAAGGTATATGTCCATAATCGAATGAATTTTCGGATAAGCACATCGCCTTACCAAATTTTGTGTTATTTTTAGCAGCTTCAAATCACATTACTATGGCCTTATTTGGAAGTTTTAGCAGAAAAAAGAAAGAAAATCTCGATGAGGGTTTGTCAAAAACCAAAGAGAGTGTTTTTAAGAAGTTGAGTCGGGCCGTTGTCGGGAAATCAAAGGTTGACGATGAGGTGCTCGATAATCTCGAGGAAGTATTAATTTCTTCAGATGTAGGTGTTGATACCACTTTGAAAATTATTGGACGTATTGAGGAGCGAGTTTCGCGTGATAAATACATGGGTGTTAATGAGCTGAATAGTATTTTGAAAGAAGAGATTTCATCTCTTTTGGAAGAGAATAATTCGGCAGATGTTTCCAATTTTGAACTTCCTGAAACTGAAGGTCCATATGTAATTATGGTTGTTGGTGTAAATGGTGTTGGCAAAACAACCACCATTGGAAAACTGGCCTACAATTTTAAACAGGCTGGGAAATCGGTTATGTTAGGAGCCGCCGATACTTTTAGAGCTGCTGCTATTGAGCAATTAGAGGTTTGGGCTCAGCGTGTTGATGTGCCGATTATAAAGCAAAAAATGGGTTCAGATCCCGCCTCTGTGGCTTATGATACTTTGGCATCAGCTGTAGCGAGTAATGCCGATGTGGTAATTATTGATACAGCAGGCCGTTTGCATAACAAGGTGAATCTAATGAACGAGCTTTCGAAAATTAAGAAAGTAATGCAAAAAATTGTGCCCAATGCACCACAAGAAGTATTGTTGGTTTTAGATGGTTCAACGGGGCAAAATGCTTTTGAACAAGCCAAACAATTTACAAAAGCTACTGAAGTAACTGCTCTAGCACTTACTAAATTAGATGGTACAGCTAAAGGTGGGGTAGTTATTGGTATTTCTGACCAATTTAAAATCCCTGTAAAATATATTGGAATTGGTGAAAAATTGGAACACCTTCAAATCTTCCGACGTAGCGAATTTGTCGATTCACTTTTCTCATAAAAAATTGAAGCCTTGTTAGATAAAGTTGAAATAAGAGCCATAATTGAATCTGAGATTGATAAAACAGAAAAGCAGATTATAGAGTACAAGGAGTTAACAAAACCCATTGCTCCTGAAAATTCGATTGGCCGAATTTCAAGAATGGATGCCATAAATAATAAGAGTGTTACTGAAGCTGCTTTGAGAAAAGCCAAAGAGAAATTTGAGAAACTTAAGTTTGCGCTTACCAAGGTTGATAATGATGACTTTGGGCTATGCTTTAAATGTAGACAGCCTATTCCAGTGGGGCGGATCTTAATAGTACCCCAGTCGCGAACCTGTGTGAAGTGCTCAAACTAAATAGTGTCAGGTTACCACTAATTATTTTACTGAATTAGGAATACTTACATAAAATATAGTTCCCTTATTTAATCTCGATTCCATCCGAATGGTTCCCTGTAAAAGGTCTACATACCCTTTGGTTATTGATAATCCTAATCCAGACCCTTCGAAGCCACTTGAGTGTGAAGAATCAGCTTGCACAAACTGGTTGAAAATTGCTTCCTGTTTTTCTGTTGAAATTCCAATACCCGAATCTTCAATCGTAAATTTAGCTTGTTTATGGGAAAGTGTTAAATCAATTTTCACGAAACCTTTCTTCGTAAACTTGAGTGCATTCTTAATAAGGTTCGTTAATATGGAGTTAAGCTTGTATTCATCCGTATAAAACTCGTTAGGATTTGATGGGTTATTTTCAACAATATTTAATTGTAAGCCTTTAGAGTTGGCTTCGTGCTCGAAAAAGTGGAGTAGCTCTGTTAGGATTTCCATAACGTCTACTTTGGTAATTTTTATTTTTTCTGCACCAGCTTCAAGTTTCGAAACATCAATAATATTGTTGATGGTGCTGAGCATACGGTTGCCACTCTGTTTAATAACGCTAATAAACTGGAGTTGCTCTTCACGCGAATACTCCTGCGACTCCAACAAATCGGTAAAGCCAAGTATCCCATTCATAGGCGTACGAATTTCATGACTCATATTTGCTAAAAAGGCCGATTTCATTATGTCGCTTTCTTCAGCTCTTTGTTTTTGTTGTTCAAGCTCTTGCATTATTTGAGCATTAAGGCTCAACTGCTGTTGAAGGTCTTTTGTTTTATTTCGTACTCTTTTTTGTAATACCTGGTTGGCAAATAATAGTAGCATAATTATAGCAACAACTAAAATGCTTACCATTAAAATATATTTTAAGTAGTCTTGCCAATCGTTTTTGTCTTCATTATAAGTTTTTATCCATTTGTCGTAAATAAGCTGGTATTGGCCATTTGAAATTAGAACTTCAAGTCCATTATTTATTACTGCAGCTAGTTCCGGAGCATCTTTCGAAACCTTAAAGCCCATGTTGAGTTCCAAAATTCTGTGGTTACTAGTACGAATGTGGTCTTTACCTAATTTGTCTGCATAATACATAGCCCCAACCCTTTGGGCAATTACACAGGTTACATCCTCGCGTTCAAGCCTGTTTAGTAGTTCTTCATAGTTATTAACGAAAATAAATTGAGTGGAAGGGTTAATGGAAAGTATATAATGTAATAATACATCATTTTTCCACAGGGCAACAAGAGGTTTTTGGATTGAACGTAATTTTTCTAAAGAGAATCGTTTATGAAAGTTTTTGTTGTATAAAAAACAATGCGAAGTATTTATGGATGAGCGTGTATATATATAATCATTGTCAGTACTACCAGGGTAATGTGTTCCTCCAATTGCTTGAATATCACCTTTCATTAAAGCTTGGTTTATTATATCCCAGGTATTCCCATTTATTTCAATTTCTAACTCGTATAAGTCGATAATTGCCTTTAGAATATCGATATTAAATCCAGTTAACTCCCCATTCTCGGTTGTGAAATTATAAGGTGGGTAGTGATCGCTAAACATTACCTTGTGCTGTGGTTTAGCTTGAATGGAAAAGAATAGAATAAATAGTGAAACTGAGGCTATACGAAACATTTTGGGTTAGTATTTATAACAAAACTAGAAAAGTTTTTTAAACAAAATGTGAAATAGAGGTTAAGCATTCTATTTTTTTTAGAATTCAAGAGTTGAAAATACTCTCAGCCCAAAATTGAACGAAATTGTTTAAGTTTAAAGCACTTATTTTAATAGTGACCATGTTTAACAAAGTTATTAAAAGTGTAGAAGCACATCTTTCAGATAAAACAAATGAAATAATAACTGTTGTTTCTTCGAATAAACTCGGAGGAGGTTGTATAAATAATGCTTTGAAGCTGGAAACCAATATTGGTCCATTCTTTTTGAAATGGAATAATGCTGAAAGAACGGATATGTTTTTGTGTGAAGCTGAAGGATTAAAAGAGCTTGGTAAGGCTTCGAAAGGATATTTAAAGATACCGGAAGTATTTTGTGCAAAGGATATAGATTCTACTCCGGGGTTTCTTGTTCTTGAATATTTGGAACCTCAAAATATTGTAGATGGTGATGATGAAAAATTGGGGAGAGGGCTTGCGCTTATTCATCAATATGCCAATGATAAGTTTGGTTTTCAAAACCATAATTATTGTGGTGCGACTGAGCAGAATAATAATTGGGAACGTGATTGGAATGTTTTTTATGCTGAAAACAGACTTCGGTTTTTATTGACCTTGATTCAAAGTGAAAGACCATTTTCTTTTTCTGAACAAAATTTGTTTGAGAGATTACTGCTGAAAATACCCGACTTAATTCCAGCAGAATCGTGCCCTGTATTGATTCATGGCGATTTGTGGTCGGGAAATTATATGACCACCAAACAAGGGCCGGCACTGATTGATCCTGCTGTATATTATGCCGATCGGGAAATGGAATTTGCCATAATTAAAATGTTTGGAGGTTTCTCCCAGAAGTTTTATGACGCCTACAATGAAGTAAACCCTTTGGCTAAGGATTGGAGAAGTCGAAACTCACTTTATCAGCTGTATCATGTCTTAAATCATTACTATTTATTTGGAGGTGGATATGGAAGTCAAGCCTTGTCAATTGCACAGCAGTTTGTCTGATTGTTACATTTTCTGCCCATTTTATTTGATTTCTTCAATCTGTTTTTTGTACCTTATAAAATAATTCAAAAAATAACAAGGGTGAAAAACGAGATATACGAGATTCCATACAGAGCCGAATTGTGTTACCAAAAAAACAAAGGTTTGATTTTACCTGAAGATGTTCCCTACATTGGAATGGGGGCATCGGGTTTTGCCACAAAAGCATTTCGTTACTTAGGCATAAATATTTTGCCAGAAAAAGCTGCAGAATACTACAATTATCTGATAAAATATAAAAACCCTGAAAATGGTGTTTTAATTTCGCAATCGGGGCAAAGTTCCGAAACCTTGTGGTGTGCCGATTATGTGAAATCTTTTACGGCAGTAGTTAACAGCGAAGACAGTCCGCTAGTGAAACACGAAAACTGTGCTAAGACGGTATTGTTGTATTCGGGCGATGAAAGTAAGCTTACAGGAAAAACTTATATTAATACTTTGTTGGTGTTGTATCTTGGATTTGGTTTCGACCCTTTGGAGGCCATAACGATTTTGAAAGAGCATATGGTACATTTTGAACAAATAGGGGAGCAAATGGGGGAGTTAATACGAAGTAAACTCCGTTGGCGTAGAAAAGGCCCTATTTATATTTTAGGAAATGGACCCAATATCGCCACCGCAAATATGGCGGCTCTTGTTTTAAGCACTGTAATTAAAGTTCCGGTATTATCCATGTCGGTTTCGCAATACGACCATGGTTTTAAAGAAACAGCAAAAGATTCGTTGGTAATTGCCATAAACCATATCGGACCAGAGCAAAAACGTACTTCACGTCTTCTCGAAACAGTTAAGGCGGCAGGTGCCAATATTTTAGAAGTAAATAATACATTGGTCGATAGTGTTTTTAGCCCCATAACAATGCCTTTGCCATTTTATTTTGCAGCAGATTATCTGGCAAACAAGCTTAAACTAAAGTCAGTGTTTCAGGTGGGCAGTAAAATAACTCGTGTTGATTTAAAGAAATAAAACTGAGGAATAGCATTGTAGGCATTTGTATGAATGTGTAAATTAGTCCCAAACCAAATTCCTGTAATCGATGATAACACAAAAGGCCAAAGAGATTACCCCATTTATTGTAATGGAAGTTTTAGAGAAGGCAGCCAAAATGGAGCAGCAGGGAATTGATGTGGTGCATTTAGAAGTGGGAGAACCCGATTTTGATGTGCCTACATGTGTGGCCAAAGCGGTACAATGCGCTTTCTCCGAAGGACGAACACATTATACGCATAGTCTGGGTGATCCTGAGTTACGCGAAGAAATTGCAAAAAAGTACGGACGAGAATACGGAGTTTCTGTTTCGTCCGAGCAAATTATTGTGACTTCAGGTAGTTCGCCTGCAATACTATTAACGCTTGGTGTATTGTGTGAAGCAGGCGACGAAATAATTCTTTCCGACCCGGGTTATGCTTGTTATTCCAACTTTATTAAATTTATTGAGGCGAAGCCTGTCCCTGTTCCTGTGTTTGAAGAAGATGGTTTCCAATTTAGGACCACAGAGATTAAAAAACGCGTTTCGGCACGTACAAAGGCAATAATG
>JAUVDE010000441.1 GCA_030595485.1 Draconibacterium sp. | reverse complement strand
AACTGTTAAATAAAGTTTCATATTCGAATTCGCTTTTGCCAAAAGTACAAATATATGGTTCTGTCGCATTAGTTAATCAAGAATTTAATAGTAACAAGTTAAAAGATACTTTTTACATTTCAGTTGTATTAATCTTCAAATTATTAAATATCTGGCTGTAACTTTTTTGGTTTCTGAAGAAATTTATGTTTAGATCCTGAAGTTCTATGGTATACATCGAGGCCATAACCGCCCCTATTTAATTGTTGATTTGAGCACAGGTGCAAGCTCCATTTTAAAAATCTATTTTTATCGTAAATCCTTCTGTAAAGTTTTATTTTTAGCACTTTTGTAATAAAATGAATTGCGAAAAGATAAAATTCTTAATTTAGGTCATTTTGAAAATTAAGATGGATAAGGCAAACTCGTTAAAGAAATTCGGCACTTTTGGTGGAGTTTTTACTCCAACTTTACTTACAATTCTTGGAGTAATAATGTATCTCCGACTGGGGTGGGTTGTTGGAAATGCAGGATTGATTGGGGCTTGGCTCATCATCATAATTTCATTTTTAATTACACTTGCAACAGCACTTTCAATGTCGTCAATAACTACCAATATTAAAATTGGTGCTGGTGGAGCATACGCAATCATATCTCAATCGTTGGGGCTCGAAGTTGGCGGAAGCCTTGGAATTCCGCGATATGTTTCGCAGGGAATGGCTGTTACCATGTATATTTTTGGATTCAGGGAAGGGTGGCTTTCCATTTTTCCAAATCACAACGCGTTAATTATCGACCTTGTAGTTTTTGTAATTATTTATGCCATTGCCTATAAAAGTGCTCATTTAGCTATTCAAACCCAATATATTATTATGGCGATTATTATATCGTCGTTGGTTGTAATCGTTTTGGCAGCCTATTATGGATCAATGCAAAACAGCACAGTTGATTCTCTACAATGGGGGACATTCACTGGTTCAATCGAAAACAACTTTTCCGGTTCCGATTTTTGGATAGTGTTTGCTGTGTTTTTTCCGGCTGCTACCGGAATTATGGCTGGAGCCAATATGTCGGGCGAATTAAAAGACCCCCGAAAAAGTATTCCTGTTGGAACCTTGTGGGCAATCGGGATAAGTTTTTTAATTTATATGGGATTGGCATACTGGGTAGCCAGATCGGCCACAAGCGATGAATTGCTTAAAAACTACAATGTTATAATTGATAAATCATTTTTCCCACCTTTAGTAATAGCTGGTGTGTTGGGAGCTACTTTCTCATCTGCTCTGGCATCAATGGTTGGCTCATCGCGAATTTTATTTGCCATGGGGGAACACAGGGTATTGCCTGCCGGCAAGTGGCTGAGTGATACCAATAAAACGGGGCAACCCCGAAATGCAATGTTTGTAACCGGAATTCTGGTTTTTCTTACCATGTTACTTCGCGATCTAAACGCAGTTGCCCCACTAGTTACCATGTTTTTCCTGATTACATATGCTATGCTAAATTTTGTGGTAATTATTGAGCAAAACCTCGGATTAATCAGTTTCCGCCCCCTGTTTCGTATTGCAAAGTGGGTACCGTGGTTTGGCCTTATTACATCTGTTCTTGCTATGTTTATTATAAATCCGGTAATCAGCCTTATTTCGGTTGCTGTGGTTATATTGGTGTATGGAATTTTATTACAACGAAAGCTAACTACCCCTTTCGAAGATGTACGTAGTGGATTGTTTGTATCGTTTACCGAATGGGCCGCCAAACGAGCCTCACTACTGACACACAGGCAGGAAAGAGCCTGGAAGCCAAATCTTCTAATTCCGGTTAGCGATCCAAACGCGATAAAAGGAGTTTTTTCATTTCTGAAAAATATTGCATTTCCTCAAGGTTCGATAAAACTACTTGGAATAGGTCCAAAAGAGCGAGGTGACGAGTTAGCAGATCAAGTAAGTGAACTCTCTCACGCATTCCAAAAAATAGGTGTATTTTCATCGTGGGCAGTTATCCGAACTGAAAATTTTGCACAGGGAGTAAACTTCTCCAATCAGGCTTATCGGGGATCATTTATAAAGCCAAATATTATATTTCTGAATATGATAAACCATGATTCCTATACCGAAGGATATGATGAGATTATTGAGGAAGCTGCGCGTTTACAAATTGGAGTACTTATATATTCGCAACATCCAATTAATGGTCTGGGACAACGGCAAATAATAAACGTTTGGATTCGAAATCGTGCACCCGACTGGAAAATTTCCTGGGATATTGGCAACCTCGATTTATCAATACTTGTAGCTTACAAATTAAAACGAAACTGGGATGCTAAAATTCGCCTTGTTACAGTAGTTGAAAACGAAGAGCAAAAAGAACAGGCAGATAAATTTATGTCTGATTTGATAGATCAGGCGCGCTTACCAGAAACCGAAACGGCTGTGTTTATCGATAATTTTAATGAATTGATAAAAAAAGCTCCATCTGCCGATCTTAATATTTTTGGATTGGATACTAATCCTAATTTTGAATTTATGAAAAAAATGGGTGATGAAACCCAAACAACCTGTTTGTTTATTCGCGATTCGGGACTTGAAAATATTTTTGCATAATTAGGAAGATTGTTTATCCGTTTTTGTAGCATAACATCCAAATCGAAGTGGCCAGTCCCGTGAAAACGGGAATCTTATTGAACTTTGCAGTATTTTGCTGGTGGCCGGGCTTTCCGCTAAAGTTACCTTGCGTTTGGCGGTTCTGTCTACGCCAGTCAGGTAGCTTCCTTCGGTCGCTCCTGCCTGTAGGGCATCACAAGCCTGAATCTTTGTGGTAATTTTGTCGAGCAAAAAGAATAATAAGTCTATTCCTAAAATATTTTATTAAACACAGGGCAACTTAATTAAACTTTTTACTTTTGCGATGCTCTAA
>JAUVDE010000267.1 GCA_030595485.1 Draconibacterium sp. | reverse complement strand
AATGTTGGTGGTGGAGTATCTGTTCAGTACAAAACCGGAAAGCGCTTGCGTGTTGAAAGTGGCGTTTATTATTCGCAAAATGGCCAAAGTGCCAGTAGTGGTTCCGGCAATCTCTTTGGGTTTCGGAGTGATGCAGATTATGCTTATGCACCGGAGAATTTATATAATGCGACCCCTGCACCTGCTTTCTCGAATGCGGTACAATTAAGCAGTAATGGAATTGCACTGAACAGCGTGGCTGGAGTTATTAATATGAAGGCAACGCCGAAAGGGGCATCGGTGGCAACCAATGCTGAAAATGCAAATGCTAAATTTGCAAATACTTTAATTACAAATGGCGAGTTCTCGCAAGTGTTTGAATTTGTTGAAGTGCCTTTTTACCTTCGTTATAGTTTGCTCGACAAGAAATTTGGAATTGAATTAATGGGTGGTTTAAATGCCGGATTTGTTGTGGGAAATAATGCCTATATCGACAACAGCGATGGCAAACAAAACATTGGAAGTACCGAAGATATTTCAACCTTAAACTTATCGGGAGCAGCGGGAATAGGATTTAATTATATGCTTGGAAAACATTTTTCGTTGGCTCTTGAACCGCGTTTTAATTACTACTTAAATTCAATAAATACGAACTCTGAAGTTGATTACCGCCCCTACAGACTTGGCCTTTATACCGGGGTTTATTACGAGTTTTAGCCTATGTTGTAGGCGCGTTTTATTTCCGAAAAATCATATTTATTATGGATAGGGTGTAAAACAATGCCTAATCAATTGTTGTTATAATTTTTTAGTAACCAGTAAATTTTATAATCATGACAACAGTAAATGTTTACCTAAGTTACGATGGAAATTGCGAAGAAGCTTTTCGTTTTTATCAATCGGTTTTTGGTGGCGAATTTCCTTTTATGGGGCGTTACAAAGACATACCTCCGCAAGAAGGGTGCGACCCTGTAAGTGGGGACCAAGGTGAAAAAATCATGCACGTTTCGTTATCCATAAGTAAGGAGACCGTTTTAATGGGCAGCGATGTGGGTGGCCAATGGAACGAGGAGTTTAAAGCAGGAAACAATTTTTCGGTAGCAATTGGTACCGATAGTAAAGACGAGGCCGATAGATTATTTGCTGGCTTATCGGAAGGAGGGCAGGTAACCATGCCAATGAATAGTACATTTTGGGGCGACTATTTCGGAATGTTTGTCGATAAATTTGGAATAAGTTGGATGGTAAGCTTTGCCGAAAATTCTCAAAAATAAAGTTGAATTTTCAGGTTTCTTTTCAATGGCTTTCTCTTCTGTGGTAATCAGAAGAGAAAGCCATTTTGTTTTAATTGATTTACGCGTAGTTCGTGTATTAAATCCCCAAATTGGTTAGCTACTAACCAGATACAGTTGTTTGTGTGAATTTTTTGTGTATTAGAAGATTATTAAGGTTTGTACAGGATACTCTAGCCAAGAACTTTTGTATTTTTGCACCTGATTTTAGCGGTTTGTTGGCAACAATCTATTTTTTAACCTATAATGAAGCTGTTACACTTTAAGGAATTTCTTTCCAATAAGTTAGTGTAACAACCATATTTCGTAACAATGAAAACAGGGATTTATATTACCAATACTGAAGGGCGAACAGGTCGTTCGTTGGTTGCATTAGGAATTTTTAAATTAATGCTAACCAAAGTAAGTCGTGTCGGATATTTTCGTCCGATAATAAAGGATCAGAAACTAGGTAAGCGAGATAACCATATTGAAACTATGTTGTCACACTTTAATCTCGACATGGATTATAAAGACACCTATGGTTTTACCATGTCGCAGGTAGTAAAATATTTAAACCGTGGACAAGAAGCTCGTTTAATCGAAAAGATTATTGAACGCTATAAAGCGATTGAAGAACGTTACGATGTGGTTTTGGTAGAAGGTACCGACTTTGCAAACAAAGGTGTTGCTATTGAATTCGACCTTGACATTGAAATCGCTAAAAACCTTTCGTTACCTACAATTCTGGTGAGTTCGGCTCAAAACAAGGAATTAAAAGATGCCGTTTCGAATGTTGACTTGGCTGTAAAAACCTGGGCAGGGGAAGATGTAAATGTGCTTTCAGTATTTATGAACCGTGTTCCCGAAGGTGAGCTCGAAGAAATGCAGAAGGAGTTAAACGCTGTAGTAGTCGAAGGTACCGATATTGAAGTTATTCCTGAGATTAAGGAGCTGGGAAGTCCAACGGTACAGGAAATTCTTGATGGACTGGATGGCAGGGTATTGCTTGGCGAGAATTTACTTTCGAAACAGGTTGACGATTATGGCGTTGGAGCAATGCAGCTACGGAATTTTCTTGAGCGTATTACCGAAAATAAGTTGATTATAACTCCCGGAGACCGTTCAGATATAATACTAGGAACTTTGCAGGCTAATGTTTCAACAAACTACCCATCTATTGCCGGCATTGTTGTTACCGGTGGTATGGAGCCCGAAGGACCTGTTTTAGAATTGATAAAAGGATTACCAAGTATTGTTCCGATTATTTTGGTAGAAGATGCCACATTTGATACGGCTCAGAAAATCACTAAAATAAAACCGAAAATTCGTCCGGGGCTTACCCGTAAAATCGAACTTAGTATAGCCACTTTTGAGAAATACGTTAATACCGAATTTCTTATCGATAAATACAGAAGTTATAGCACTGATGTGGTTACGCCGCACATGTTCCAGTACAGCCTGGTTTCAAAAGCTAAATCGAATAAAAAACACATTGTTTTACCCGAAGGAACCGACCCACGTATTTTGATGGCAGCAACAAATTTGGTAGAACAAAATGTAGTAGAAATTACTCTTTTGGGAAGTCGTGAAGAGATTGAAACCCAGGCCACAAAAATTGGAATAAGTCTTCCTGGAAATATAAAAATTATCAATCCGGCAGAGTCGGAATATTACGAGGACTTTTGGAGAACTTATCACGAATTACGTAAACATAAAAATATACCGGAAGAAATGGCCAAGGAAGCTTTGCTTGATGTGTCGTACTTTGGTACCATGATGGTGTACAAAGGAATGGCTGACGGTATGGTTTCGGGTGCTGCCCACACAACGGCGCATACTATTATTCCTGCATTGCAGTTTATTAAAACCAAACCCGGAGTTAAAACAGTATCATCGGTATTTTTTATGTGTCTCGACGATCATGTTTCGGTTATGGGCGACTGTGCCGTTAATGTAAGTCCAAATGCCGATCAGCTTGCAGAAATTGCTATTTCATCTGCCGATTCGGCCAAAGCCTTTGGTATTGATCCTAAGGTGGCATTACTTTCTTATTCGTCGGGTACATCGGGTACCGGAGCCGAAGTTGACAAAGTACGCGAAGCAACTGACAAAGCTATTGAAATGCGTCCTGACCTTAAAATTGAAGGCCCAATTCAGTACGATGCTGCGGTTGACCCAAGTGTTGGCAAAAGTAAAATGCCAAATTCGGAAGTGGCCGGGCAGGCAAGTGTGTTGGTATTCCCCGACTTAAATACCGGAAACAATACCTACAAAGCTGTTCAGCGCGAAACGGGTGCTTTGGCAGTTGGTCCGATGCTACAAGGATTAAACAAACCAGTTAACGATCTTAGCCGTGGTTGTACCACCGAAGATATTTTTAATACAGTGGTATTAACTGCTATTCAGGCTCAGGAAGGATTATAGAAATTAGGCAGTCGCAGCATTGAATGTTCAGTACGAGACTGAATACTGATCACCTTCCATTGCTAAAATATAGTTTTGAAAACCAAACAACAATATATAGAAATTAATAAAATGAACATATTAGTAGTAAATGCAGGTAGCTCATCCATAAAATATCAGTTAATTGATATGAAAACGGAGGAGCCTTTGTCAAGTGGAATTGTTGAACGTATTGGGCTTGGTGAAGGAAATATAAAGCACAAATATGTAGTGAATGGCGAGGAGAAAAAGGTAAGCGAAACCTTTCCAATTCCAAATCATACCGTTGGATTAAAACGTGTTGCCGAGTTGTTGATAGATGCAGAATTTGGTGTAATTGCCGACCCTTCTGAAATTCAGGCTGTAGGACACCGTTTGGTGCATGGTGGAGAAGCTTTCACTAAAACGGTTGTTGTTACCGATGAGGTAAAAGCAAAAGTAAAAGAATTGTTTCCTTTAGCTCCATTACACAACCCGGCTAACTTAATTGGCGTTGAGGTGGCCGAAACTGTTTTCCCAAATGCTACACAAGTTGGTGTTTTCGATACTGCATTTCATCAAACCATGCCTGAGGTAGCTTTCCGTTATGGTATTCCCAAGGAAATGTATACCGACATGGGTATTCGCAAATACGGTTTCCATGGAACTTCGCACAAATATGTTTCAGAAAAAGCCATCGAGTATTTAGGAAAAGCAGATGCAAAAGTGGTTACCATTCATCTTGGAAATGGCGCTTCAATGGCAGCTGTTGATGGCGGCGTTTGTAAAGATACAACAATGGGTTTAGGCCCTTTATGTGGTTTAATTATGGGAACCCGATCGGGTGACATTGACCCGGCAATTATTTTTTATTTGATAGAGCAAAAAGGTTATTCTGTTGAGCAGGTTTCAAAAATTCTAAACAAGGAAAGTGGAATTCAAGGCTTAAGTGGTTATACTGATATGCGTGATGTGGAAGAACAGTATCTAAAAGGAAATGTCGATGCAATTTTAGCTTACGAAATGTATGCTTACCGCATTAAACAATATATTGGAAACTATGCTGCTGCTATGAATGGTTTAGATGCCATTGTGTTTACCGCCGGTATTGGCGAAAATGATAGTATTGCTCGTAAATTGGTTTGCGAAAATCTGGATTTCTTCGGAATTAAAATTGATGCTGAGAAAAACAATACTCGTAGCAAAGAAATCAGGGAGATTAATACACCGGATGCGACCACAAAAGTATTGGTGATTCCAACCAACGAAGAACTTGAAATAGCTAAACAATCGTTTGAGTTGATAAAATAATATCTTGCAAATATTGGCCAAATACTAAGGCCGAAAAAACGATTCAGGGTTTCTCTGAGTCGCTTTTTTTCTGGATTTTATATTATTCTTCAATTTGATTTATAATCCAATTTGTCCAACTCGAAATTGTGGATGATCTGCGATAAAAAGTAGAATCAGAGTTGATATAAAACAAATCTGATGTTTTCATAATTTCAACAATCGTATGGCGGTTGGCTTGTTTTCGATTCGCGAGATAAGATTTTATAACTCGATTAAAAACTCGATGCGATAGGATTCGTTTTATAAATTCAATTTGTCGGTCGGTAATATTTAGCTGAAAAATTCGCTTACCCATATCAGTCAAAAAATAACT
>JAUVDE010000264.1 GCA_030595485.1 Draconibacterium sp. | reverse complement strand
CCGGTCGAACGCTGATCCTGTAGGTGCAAATTCTCTTCCTTTGATATATTGAAATGTGGTCTCATCCGGGGCGATAAGTCCGCCACGGGCACCACTTTCTATGCTCATGTTGCAAACCGTCATGCGGCCTTCCATGGAGAGGCCTCTGATGGCCGAACCGGCATATTCAATGAAATATCCGGTTCCACCACTGGTTGAAATTTTTGAAATAATATACAACGCAATATCTTTTGCAGTAACACCCTTACCAAGATCCCCATTAACGGTAATACGCATTTTTTTAGGTTTTGGCTGCATAATACACTGGCTAGCCAAAACCATTTCCACTTCGCTGGTTCCAATACCAAAGGCAATGGCACCAAATGCTCCGTGAGTAGATGTGTGACTATCACCGCAAACAATTGTCATACCCGGTTGTGTTAAACCCATTTCAGGTCCAATAATATGAACTACACCGTGTCCTTCTGAACCTAAATCGTGATGAACGATTCCATGCTCAGTACAATTGTTTTTTAGCATTTCAAGCTGTTTGCGCGAAAGCTCGTCTTTAATTGACATGTGCTGATTAATAGTTGGCACATTGTGGTCGGGAGTAGCCGTTGTTTGCTCCGGACGAAATACTTTTAATCCACGCGTTTTTAAGCCTAAAAAAGCAACTGGGCTTGTAACTTCGTGAATAAAGTGACGGTCGATATATAATACGTTAGGACCGCCTTCAACCTGTTTCACAACGTGCGCATCCCAAATTTTATCAAATAATGTTTTTGTTGTCATAATACTCTACTTCTTAGTATGAAGTTCTTTTAACTGTCTGTTCCTTGAATGATATTTTTTGTTCTTGCATAAAGTTTAGAGTGAATTTTACTCTGAACTTTGAACTAAAAACTCTGAACTAATTCTATTTTGCTACCGGTAGTTTGTTAATTGCATCAAGGAATGCTTCAACCGATGCAGTAATAATATCGGTATGTGCACCAAAACCATGGAACATTAAGTTCTCATATTCCACTTGCATGTGTACTTTTCCAATATCATCGCTACCACGTGTAATCGCCTGAACAAGGAATTCTTCGATTACAACCTGACGGTGAATGATTTGTTTTACAGCTTTAATGGCTGCATCAACCGGACCGTTACCCGATGTAGTTGCATCAAATTTTTCGCCTGCAATATCTAAACGAACCGAAGCCATTGGTTTTAAATCTTTACCAGTAACTACTTGCAAGTAATCTAATTTAATACGACGTTCCGAACGGGTTGCATCACCAACTAATAACGCGATATCGTCATCACGGATGTCTTTTTTCTTATCAGCCAATTTTACGAATTCATCGTAAACATCGTTTAACTGCGCTTTTTCCAATTTGAATCCAAGAAGTTCTAAACGGTGTTTTAATGCTGCGCGACCACTACGTGCAGTTAATAAAATTGCCGATTCGTTAATACCCACATCTGTTGGGTCCATTATCTCGTAATTCTCACGGTTTTTCAATACACCATCCTGATGAATACCCGACGAGTGTGCAAATGCATTTCGTCCAACCACAGCTTTATTTGGCTGCACTGGCATATTCATTAATGTAGAAACCAAGCGGCTTGTTCCATAAATCTTTTTGGTATTTATGCCGGTATCAATTCCTAAGGCTTTATAATGTGTTTTCAAAGTCATTACAACTTCTTCCAACGACGTATTTCCTGCTCGTTCACCAATTCCATTAATGGTAACTTCTGCCTGGCGTGCGCCATTTAAAATACCCGACATGGTGTTAGCAGTTGCCATACCTAAATCGTTGTGGCAATGCGTAGAAATAATAGCTTTATCAATATTTGATACATTATCCATCAAATATTTGATTTTTGCACCAAAGTCGTGGGGTAGGGTGTAACCTGTTGTATCAGGAATATTTACAACTGTTGCACCTGCTTTAATAACTGCTTCAACTACTCGCGCTAAGTATTCATTACCTGTTCTACCAGCATCTTCAGCATAAAATTCTACATCCTCAACATATTTTTTAGCATATTTTACGGCTTCAACAGCACGTTCAATAATGGCGTCAGGGGTTGAATTTAGTTTCGAGTAAATATGAAAATCAGATGTTCCAATTCCGGTATGAATACGCCCTTTTTTAGCGTATTTGAGTGATTCGGCTGCTACATCAATATCTTTTTGTACTGCGCGGGTTAAGGCACAAATGGTTGGCCATGTTACCGCTTTTGAAATCTCTACTACCGATTCAAAATCGCCAGGGCTTGAAATAGGGAATCCTGCTTCAATTACATCAACTCCTAATTCTTGCAATGCTTTGGCAACTTCAATCTTTTCTACTGTGTTCAGCTGGCAACCAGGGACTTGTTCGCCATCCCTCAATGTTGTGTCGAAAATGTAAAGTCTGTCAGTCATGTTTTTATTTATTATCTGTTATTTATTCTTTTCTAATTGTGGCTGTTCTTTAATTCGGTCTTTCAGCCTCTATTAACAATAAAAGCCACTCTCTGTTTAGAGAATGGCTTTTATTTTCCAATATCGTTTTTCAACATACCATTCTCAATTCTGTCTTAAAAGAAGAATACCCAGAATGAGGTTAAGAATAGATATGTTAATGTTTCTTGTCATTTACTTATGATTTGCTGCAAATATCAAAAAATATATTTAAAATGAAAATAAAAGCAGCTTTTTTGTGTGAATAATTCAAAATAATACTCAAAACTCTGTTTTTGCTTAACGTTGGAGTAATATTGAAAAAGTTCAGAGTTCAAGGTTTAGAGTTTAAAGTGCGCAAGTTGACAACAGTTACGTAGTTTTGAAGGTTCTATTATTAATGGAAAGCGTAAATAACTGTTAGTCTATATCTACTCATTTTAATAGTAAGCACGGAACAAATCTTTTGCAGCCCTATTTCCATCAATATTATATTGATAAGAAATATTAACTGGCAACTGAATATTGCTCATTGAACATTTCCACCGGTTGCCGATTTCATTTCCGGTTTTTTATTCTTTTCGGAGGCTGATATTTTTACTTTTCTGAAAATGTCATCTTTTGATACCGGACGGCGGTTTATTTTCCAATCGAAACCCGATAGCATTTTATCGCCTGCTTTTAAATTTCCAAGCGGAATTAATCTCCCTTCCGGTTGTTTTTTGAATACAATTTTATGAATTGTTCCATCTTTAAAACGAATGGAAATAGTGCTGCTTTCGGCATGGTTAAGACCCAAAATAGCTTCTTTGTCGCGGGCATAATAAAGTGTTTGTCCGTTGCCATCAACATTTACTTTGTTTAGCTCGCCTTCAACCACAAAACCAATCATATCTTTCCCTTTTATCTGGTCAAATCGTCCGGTATCTTGTTTCGAAATAATAAAACTATTACTTGTCATGTGTAGTTCATCGGGTGCATTGGCTTGCTGAACAAGTTCGATGGTATTCGCACTTATTTGATGTATTTCGGACCAAATTACTGGGTTCTGATGAAGCTGCACCACCGAATCTTTTGAGAAATAGGTAAGCGAATCACATACGCCTTGTATATCGGTTCTGAAAAAACGAACACCATAATAAGCCTTTACAATTCGTTCGCCTTCAATGGTATCAGGAATTGTTTGTAAAGTATCGGCATGTAAGTATAAACTATCGGTTTGGTTGAAGGCAATAAATACGGCCGAATCGGTTGCGGTAACAATTTCATTGAGTTCGTTAAATTCTACTTTGTTACCTTGAACAATTGTGCGGTTATCAAAATCTTCAATATGAACCGAACCGGTTGCTATCCCATCTCCATTGGCTTCGTTGTATCGAATATAGTCTGCCTCTAGAAATTGGGTTGCATTAAATATTTGAGGATGAAGCGAAAGCTCAGCAGCACCGGTTATTGTATTATACCAACCGTCTTCGGCCACTAAAGTATTTGCCGAATCCTGAATAACGGTGGGCCCATCAAAATAAAGAACTTCTGTAACTGTATTGTAACGTACATCATCACTACTTAAAGTGTAACTATCGCTAAACCCTTTCACACTGTCGGTAAAATGAACAACATCGTCATTCAAATAGTATTTACCAATCTGACTGGTTAGTGTGTTGGCGCTATCAATAATTTTACCTCCGCAATTGTAGTAGCCAATGTTAAGCTCCATGTCGAAATCAAGCGTGTCGGTATATAAAGTACTTTCATTATTTTCTAAACGTACATTTCGAATGGCCTGTGCAAAACTTTTGTCGCCATCATAATAAACCTTCGAAGCATACAAATGCAATGTATCGCCTTGGTTAATGTGAACTCTGCCAAAGGCATCAACACGGTTTGAATTTTCGTAAGTATAGGCACTGTCGCAGTACATTAAAATACCTTCGTGCTTAATAATCACACTATCGATTAAACGTTGCGCATTAGAAATATTCTCATTTTGTTCCAGGGAACCTGCTTTTATTATTTCCACCCTTTTTTTCTCTTGCGAAAAAGAAACAAATGAAAACAGACAGATACCAAAAACGAGAATTAAACGAGGGTTAGTGGCAATAATTCTTTTTATTATTTTGAGAATAAGATGCATTAAAGCAGTTTGTCAATTATTTCTTCAATGGTTTTACCTTCAGCTTCGGCCTTGTAGTTTTTAATAATACGATGGCGAAGAATTGATGGTGCAATGGCTTGCACATCTTCAATGTCGGGCGAATATTTCCCACGAAGTGCAGCATGTGTTTTTGCTCCAAGAACCAGGTATTGCGATGCACGTGGTCCGGCACCCCATTTTATGTATTGCTCTGAAACTTCGGCAGTGTGTTCAGTACCCGGACGCGTTTGGGCTGCTAAAGTAACGGCATATTTTAATACGTTATCGTTTACCGGAATTTTACGAATTAAGTCCTGGTAATACATAATCTCTTTTCCAGAAATAATTGGTTTTAACTCAACGGTTTGTGTCGATGTTGTATTTCGTACGATGGTTAATTCATCTTCCAGCTTTGGGTAATCTAACCACACCGAAAACATAAAACGGTCGAGCTGTGCTTCGGGAAGGGGATAGGTACCTTCTTGTTCAATTGGGTTTTGTGTGGCTAAAACAAAAAATGGAGGATCGAGCTCAAAACGTTTCCCCGCTGTAGTAACCGATCGCTCTTGCATAGCTTCCAATAAAGCCGATTGCGTTTTAGGCGGTGTACGGTTAATCTCATCGGCCAAAATAATATTCGAAAACAGTGGGCCTTCAATAAATTTGAACTGTCGCTCTTTGTTCAGAATTTCGGTTCCAATAATATCCGATGGCATTAAATCGGGTGTAAATTGAATACGGTTGTATTTTAAGCCCAGAATTTTAGCAATGGTAGTTACCAAAAGGGTTTTTGCCAAACCCGGTAC
>JAUVDE010000181.1 GCA_030595485.1 Draconibacterium sp. | reverse complement strand
GGTTTATTCCTTGGCTCGATGATGGCATTTGTATTTAGTGCAATGACCATGAAAGCTGTAGGTCGTGCTGCCAGTGCAATGGTTGAAGAGGTTCGTCGTCAGTTCCGCGAAATTCCTGGTATCCTTGAAGGAAAGGCTACTCCTGAATATGCAAAATGTGTTGAGATTGCGACAAAAGGTGCACAACGCGAAATGTTACTTCCTTCGTTAGTAGCCATTTTTGTTCCTGTTATCGTTGGTGCTTCTATGGGAGTTGCTGGTGTTATTGGTTTATTAGCCGGTGGTTTAACTTCAGGTTTTACCTTGGCAGTATTTATGAATAACGCAGGTGGTGCTTGGGATAACGCTAAAAAACACATCGAAAGAGGAAACTTTGGTGGAAAAGGAAGTGATGCTCATCATGCAGCTGTTGTTGGTGACACAGTTGGAGATCCTTTCAAAGATACTTCTGGTCCTTCATTGAACATCCTTATTAAACTTATGACTATGGTATCGGTTGTTATGGCTGGTTTAACTGTAACACTAAGTTTGCTGTAAAAGATATGCCCCTCATAATCTCCCCAAGGGGAGAGATAAGAATGGGTAAACAATAAATTGATTTTCCTTAAAGTCCCCCTTGGGGGATTTAGGGGGCTTTAAAACCATCTGTCGCAAGGCAGGTGGTTTTTTTATGGGTTTTAGTTAATGAGATTACTTCGTTCGTCGTTGAGAATTCACGCAATTTCGATTGGGTATACTAATGCGATGACAAAACGTTAAAAGATTAAACCACTAAGGCGCAAAGAACACAAAGAAACATTTTTGCATAATACAAAAAACCTTTGTGCTTTTCGTGTCTTAGTGGTAATCCGAGATTTATGTCCTTGGCACAAAAAACGACGAAGCATTATGTCAACTGATTACTGCGACTTTTTTTCTGCAACTTCTCACTAAATACTATCTACTTGTGACTAGTTACTTCTGCCTTTCTTAAGTAACAGATCTCTCACGGCGTTCGAGATGACAATAGTGTTTGTTTCGACAGCTGAGACTGCGACTGAAAAACTTTCCTCGGTCTTTCTTCTAACTTTCCTATCCCTCATCAATAAAATTTAATGGTCTTCTTGAACAAAAGAATTGTATTTTCAGTTACATTTAAAAACGAAGAAGTAAAATCAATAAAAAAACTATAGATTATGGCAGATTTATCAACAACCTACATGGGTATCGAATTAAAGAACCCACTTATTCTTGGAGCAAGTAATCTGGTATCGAAACCAGAGGTAATAAAACAAATTGAAGAAGCCGGAATTGGCGCAATTGTTTACCGTTCACTTTTCGAAGAACAAATTCAGTTGGAAAACCTTCAAATGGATGAGGAGCTTTCGGAATACGAAAACCGTAATGCTGAAATGACCAACCTTTTCCCGGGCTTGGAACATGCCGGACCAAAAGAACATTTATATAATGTTGAGAAACTGGTAAAGAGTGTTGACGTTCCAGTTTTCGCAAGTTTAAATGCTATTTACGAACCTACTTGGGTTGAATATGCAAAGGAATTGGAAAAAACAGGTGTGGCAGGTTTAGAAATTAACTTGTATGCAGTACCTGGTTATTTCGAGGTTTCAGGCGAATCGATTGAAGACAAACAAGTGCAGATTGTTAAAGCAGTTAAAAAAGCAGTTAGCATTCCGGTAAGTGTGAAAATTAGTTTGTTCTATACCAATCCGCTAAACTTTATTAAAAAGATTGACGAAGCCGGAGCCGATGGTTATGTATTGTTTAACCGTTTCTTCCAGCCCGAAATTGACATAGACAAAGAAGAATATCATTATCCTTGGGAATTAAGTAATCCGAAAGACCATATGATTGGTTTGCGTTATGCAGGGTTATTGCATGGTAACCTCGATGGTAGTGTTTGTGTGAGCCGCGGTATTTACGATGCTAACGATGTTGTTAAAATGATTTTAGCAGGGGCCGATGTAGTTCAAATGGTAAGTACTATTTACCGCAATTCTCCATCTGTAGTTTCCGATATTCTAATGGATCTTAATAAATGGATGGATGATAAAGGTTACAAATCGCTGGATGATTTCCGCGGTAAACTTTCGCGTAAAAACATGAAAGACCCATTTGCCTACCAACGCGCACAATATGTCGATATATTAACAAAGTCGGAAGAGATTTTTAAGAAGTATCCTATGGTTTAAATTAGTATATAGTAGTAAGTACATAGTATTTAGTAAGAAGATATATACAAAAAACAGGAGCCATTTGTTCCTGTTTTTTTATGTATTTATATAGTGTTTTACAGTCCACTGAAATCAACATCGTTAAATAATATTGAAGGAGTTCGAACTGATGAGTCCGTTTTAATGTCACTACCCAGTTCTCCTATGTTTGCCATTAGTTTCATCATGTTCCCGGTAATATTCATTTCTGCAACTGGCTTAACTAATTTTCCATTTTCAATTAAAAAGCCTTCTATACCATACGAGAAATCGCCAGTAGATCCGTTGCAGTTTCCGCCGTTAAATCCGGTAACAAAAATGCCTTTTTGAATCGATGCTACAAGTCCGTCAAGATCCTTGTTCCCGGGCTCAAATACGAGGTTAGTCGTGCTTCCGCCGTTGGGCTCCATTTCAAGTTTTTTACCATAATAAGTGTCAATGTAGTAGCATTTTAAAACACCTTTGTCGAAGATTGAACGTTTTTTCGTTGCCAAGCCTTCGCCATCGAATAAGCGTGAACCACGGCCGCCAACAATAAATGGATCGTCAGTTACCGTAAGTTGGTTTGACGCTACCTTTTCGTCTAGTTTGGCAACTAAAAATGAATTTTTCTGCTGAATGGAGGAGCCGTTTATTGCTTCCATCACCGGGCCCAAAAGCCGACCAACTACACGGTTTTCAACCAACATTGGCATGGTACCCGATTCAATCTTCTCAGCACCAATCTTTTCAATAGCTTTTTTCAAAGCAGTTGTGCCGGTTCCGTCTTTTTTGAGTTTGTCATATTTTATGGAACTTTCTCCCCAGCTCGATTCAGGTCGGGCATCGCCACCTTTTACCGAAACCGATGTGTGTAATCCATAATGTGAATTTGCGCTGTGGCCTTCAAATCCATTACTGGTTACCATTACACGTTCGTTTAAACCATCGTAATAACTACACGAAACTGAAATCAAACGTTCGTCTGTTCCTAAAATTTCTTTTTCGGCTTTAAAGGCCAAATCAATTTTCTCTTTTGGGTCAACCAAAGCAAAATTTTCATCTAACGATTCCAGGTTTTTACCACCACCTTTGTAATATAACTCAGGAGCTGGCAAAGTGCGAAATTCATCTTCAGATAGAAATTTAGTTCCCTCAATTGCTTCGTTAATAAAACGTACCAGTTCTTGTTCCTTTAAACGGCTGGTTGAGTGCGCCGAATATTTCCCATCAACAAATAAACGGATATAAAGACTTCTTTGAATAGCTTGCTCTAGTTTGTCAATTTTTTCTTCGCGCACTTCAACGCTACTGCTTTGGCTGTTTGAAATGCTAACGCTCGCTTGCTGGGCTCCATTTTCCAAGGCGTGGTTCATGGCCCATTTTGCTAATGTATATTTTTCTTCTTTTGTCATTTTTTTTTAGTTTTTAGCTGCAAGCTCATAGCTTCAGGCTACAAGCTAGGTGCAAATTACTTTGAACTCTAAACTTTAAACTCGGAACTCTTTATGCATTTGTTCCTCCAACGGTCATTTTCTTCACTAAAACAGTAGGTAAACCAAGTGTTACCGGAACCGATTGTCCATCTTTTCCACAGGTCCATGTACCATTGTCATTTTTGTAATCGTTGGCGGCCATCGAAATATCAGCCAATGCCTGAGGTCCGTTACCCACAATATTTATATCTTTAATTGGCGTGGTTAATTTTCCATTTTCAATAATGTAACCCGATTTTACAAAGAATGTAAAGTCTCCTGCTCCAATTTTCACCTCACCATTACTAAAGTTATCTACATAAACACCATAGTCAACCGCAGCGAAAATCTCTTCAGTTGTATGTGGCCCGTTCTCCATATAAGTAGAGCGCATACGTGGAAGTGGCATGTGTCGGAACGATTCGCGACGACCATTTCCTGTAGGTTCAACGCCATAATGTTGGGCACTAATGCGGTCGTGAATGTAGCTGTTTAACATTCCATCCTTCACCAGGTAGGTTTTCTGAACGTCGTTTCCTTCATCATCAATATTAATGGCGCCACGGTCGTTGGGTAATGTTCCGTCGTCGATAATATTAATGAAAGGTTCGGCTACTTTTTTGTTTAGTTTGTCGCTGAAAATTGAAGTTCCTTTACGGTTAAAATCAGCTTCAAAAGTATGCCCAATTGCTTCGTGAAGTAAAATTCCTGAACCACCGGCACCTAGTACGACTGGCATTTCTCCAGCTTTTGGTTTGCCGGCTTTAAATAAAAGGTTGGTTTTATCAATGGCTTCACCAGCAAGCTCGTCAACCAATTCTTCGGTTAGCCACTCAAAACCTTTTCGTACCGAGCGGGCAGCATAAGCATTTTCAATCTGCTCACCATCTTGCATAATACACACGGCATAAAAACTTATCATTGGACGATAATCATAAGTCAACCTGCCTTCCGAGTTATAAAACATTACATAGCTTGTTTCATCGCTCATTCCCGCATTAACTTTAATTACCTTTTCGTCGAGGCTAAAAATCTTATCATTAATTTTCTGAACGAAAGGAACTTTGTCTTTTACCGAAACATCTTCCCACTTCTGAGAGATTTTATAATAATCTTGCGGAATTTTCTCACTTAAATCTCCTTGTTTGAATTCGGCTTTACTATTGGCAATGTTGGCAGCCATTTTTGCGGCATTTAACATGTCGTTCATTACCACGTTTTCCGAATAAGCAAATCCGGTTTGGTCGCCTTTTAAAACCCGAATACCAACACCAAAGTCGATGTTCGAATAGGCTCGGTTTACTTTGCCGTCCTCCAATCCAAGACTGTTTGTTGTTTTGTGTTCGAAATATAAGTCGGCATAGTCGCCACCTTTGCTCATGGCTGCTGCAATAACTTTTTGCAACATTTCTGTTGAAACCTCAAAATGGTCTAAATAACTTTTCACGTCTGCTGAAATTTGTACGTTTTGGCACGATTGCATAAATGGAGGCAAAACCACGCTTCCGGCTGCAAACATACCACTAGTTTTAATAAAATTACGCCTGTCTACTTTCATTCCGGTATATTATTAAGTGATTGTTCAATTTCAATAAAATATGTTATTCCAATTGGTATCCAGTTAGATTGAATTATTACAGGTTAAAATGGAATAACATTAATTATTATTTGAAGTCATTTCCATCAGTCGGAAATTATCATTCTCTCATTGTTATGATGATTCATTTTAGAATTAAACTATTCTACATTAAATAAATCACACACCTGATCTAAAAACAAAAAAAGTTGAACTTCACTAGTCTTTGGCAGAATATTTTATTCATTTTTGTCAAAAAATACATCGGATGTTCAGGAATAGAATAAAGGTAAATCACCAGCTTTTTGAAGAAACGTCGCATACACCAGCGCTAGTCGATCTTGTTGGTGAAAAGAGCATGGACAAGGTGATTGACTTTTGTTTTATCGAAAATCCGTATTTTCCTGATCGAAAAATTCTTAAAAAACTAAACCAAAAATTTACAGCATTAATAAAGTTTTATCCATCGAGCAATCCAAAATTAGCCCAACAAAATCTGGCTGAAGTAATTCATGTAAATCCCGAGTATTTGGTCATTGGTAATGGTGCCACCGAGCTTATAACTATTATACAACGACAGTTGGCTGATGATATGGGAATACCAATTCCTACTTTTAGCGAATACATAGAAAAACTTCAGGATTCAGAAAAGGTGAAACTTTATCAGCTCTCCGAAGATAAACACTATCATCTGGATTTAAATGAATACGCCGCATGGTTAATATCAGAAAATATTTCGTCAGCATTAATTATTAATCCGGGGAATCCTACCGGGCAACTATTTTCCATAACGGAAATGATAGGTTTTCTGAAAAAGATGAAGCACCTGAAACTTATTCTTGTTGATGAATCTTTTATCGATTTTTCACGAGAGGAAATTCCCAGCTTACTTCCTTTTGTGGAAGAATTTCGTAATCTGATAATTATTAGAAGCATGAGTAAACATTGTGGAGTTCCGGGTTTACGATTGGGATATTGTTGTACAGCCAACGAACAGTTTTTAAAAGAAATAAGGGATGTTTTACCCGTTTGGAATATTAATACCCTGGCAGAATATTTTTTGTCGATTTTGAAAGAAACGAGTGCTTATTACGAGTTGGCAAGAAAAAAGGTTTTAGTTGACGTAAGACAATTGTTCGAGCAATTGGAACATATTCCCGGAATAGAGGTGTATCCAACAGGTAGTAATTTCTTCCTAATTAAAATTGGTTTTGGTCTCTCAGCGCGCGAAGTGCAAATGAAACTTTTAGAGGGATTTGGCGTTTATGTTCGCGATTGTTCAAATAAAGTAGGATTGGATAACTTTCATATTCGTGTTGCTTCTCAAGGACGAAAGAAAGACAAAAAATTAATTGCTGCCCTAAAAAATATTTCTCAATAAAGATTAGATGAGTAAGTATTCCTTTCATTAAGTGCTTCCTTTTACCTCTTCTATAATTTGAAAATAGAATGGTGCATGCTGAACTTCATGTGCTTAATAAATTAATGATTTGAATTATCCCTATTTATTTATGGGGTGTTAGCATAGAAACATGTATGTTTTTATGCTTTGTCTTGTTGTATTTTGAAGGTGTTCTGTAAATTTGATATTTTTGAAATAAATACCAAAAAAGCACAAAAAATGACTTATTTATTGAAAAACAGGGGGTATAATGTAAAATATACA
>JAUVDE010000036.1 GCA_030595485.1 Draconibacterium sp. | reverse complement strand
GTAACAGGGAATACCAAAAACCGCTTCGCGTTTGGGATTTACAGGGTAAACAACGCCATTGAATCCACCTCCAACTAAATTCCGAAGGGTAATTCCTCCAACACTGTCTGGATTATTTGAAACACCAATAAGTGCGATTCTTTTAGGTCTGAAAATGCTGTCTAATTTCTTGATAGCCATGTGTTAACGTTTTTTGGTTTCACTGAAATGCTATTGGGTTTGAATCAATGCATTTAAATTGGTTGATTTTTGGTTTAAATTTCATGAAAAAAAGTCAGCTTAGAAAATTTTAGCCAAATGTTTGAAAATTTCACTTAGTGCATTCTAACCCTACTTTCACTCAGTAATTTAAGGGTGTAATTCTCCTGTGAATTTGATGATAGTATGTTGAATAACAATCCTGCACAATCCTGTTTAAAAGCATAAGAAATTAGCAAATGCTTAAAAATAGTAGTGTTTAATAAAAAAAGCGTCCTTTAATGACGCCTTTGGATATAAATGATTATAGAAAATTACATTATTTATGCAGCAGATTGTTTATTGTTATTTTCCATTTTCTTTTGAGCTTGTTTGTTGGATTTTGGAGGCTTAACAATTATCATAATGATACCGCCAGTAATACAAGCTACTCCGGAAATAATAAATGGGGTCATCCAAACAACTGGTCCCGACGAAGCGGTTGCTGAATCTTTAAAATATCCTGCCAGCTGAGGACCTGCAATTCCTGCTATTCCATAGGCTGTAAACATCCAGCCATAATTACGACCAACGGTTTTGTTGCCAAAAAAGTCGGCAGTAATCGCAGGGAATAAAGCAAAGTTTCCACCAAAGTTAAAGCCAATAACACAGGCAGCAACAATGAAACCGCTTGTAATTCCGAACTTTATAAATAGGTGGTAAATCATTAGCATTATTATTCCTTGGAAGAAAGTCATTATAATAATCGATTTTCTTCTGCCAAGTTTATCCGAAACCGTACCCCAAACAATTCTTCCCAAGCCATTAAAAATAGCATACCAGGCCATGGCGGTTCCTGTAATAACACCGGCATTAATAACTCCGTTGCGTTCAAGTGCATCAATTCCAAATAATTTAATGCAGTATATCACCATTAAACCTGCTAATGCCGAGAAAACGAAAACGGTCCAAAGTGCATAGAATTGTCGGGTGCCCAACATTTGTTTTGAGTTAAACTCTATTCCTCCATAAGCTTTGGTTTCTGTGCGTTGTGGTCGTGTCCATCCTTTGGGTTTGTAGCCTTCGGGAGGGTTTACCATTACCAACGAACCGAGTATAACCATTACCGCAAATGTAACCCCGTATATTACAAAAACACTTTGTACCGCAGGAAGTCCAAAAACATGGCTGGTATTTAACAGCCCTCCAAACCACGAACCGGCAAGTTTTACCCAAATGGTAGCACCAAAACCAAAGCCGGCCACTGCAAGCCCGGTTATCATTCCTTTTTTATCGGGAAACCATTTTACGCCCACTGCAATTGGTACTACATAGGCGAAACCAATTCCGGCGCCACCTAAAAGTCCGATACAAAGTAGTTGGGCTATAAAGGTATTACCTAAAAAACCTCCAAGTACATATCCGGCACCCAAAACCAGCCCTCCGGTAAGTGAAACAATTGTTGGGCCTGATTTGGCTTGCCACTTTCCGGCAAACACCATAACCACAGCAAAAGTTGCCAGCCCTAAAGAAAATACCCAGGCTGTTTGAGTTGCAGTAAAGCCGTAGTCGCCACTGCCATCGGTTAAAAGTTTAGTAAAAACAGACCAGGCATAAATTGCCCCAAGTGCAAGTTGAATAAGTATGGCGCCTACCACAACAATCCAACGGTTTGTTATTTTTAGTCCTCTCATCAGTTTTAGTTTATTGGTTGAAATATGGATTGAAAAGAAAAAGACACCCTCTAATTGAAGGTGTCTTAAAGTTCATGTATCATTTAGCGTTTAACTGCTACTTTTGCTCCATCTATAATATCGTCTACTACGCCAGGGTCAAGTAGTGTTGAAGTATCTCCAAGGTTCGTTGCATCTCCTTCTCCAATTTTACGAAGTATTCGACGCATAATTTTACCCGATCTTGTTTTTGGTAAGCCGCTAACAACCTGTATCTTATCGGGTTTTGCAATAGGCCCAATAAATTTAGTAACAGTTGCTTTAATTCCTGCTTCAATATTAGCCAATTCCTCATCGGTTAAGTCTTCGCAAATAACGTAAGCATAAATACCAGCACCTTTAATTTCGTGTGGGTATCCAACCACTGCCGATTCTATAACTTTTGGATGTTGATTAATAGCATCTTCAACTTCAGCTGTTCCAATTCGGTGTCCCGAGACATTAATAACATCGTCAATACGGCCAATAATTCGGTAGTAACCTTCTTCGTCGCGTTTAGCACCATCTCCTGTTAAATATAAACCACGGAATGCCGAGAAGTAGGTTTGGAAACACCGGTCATGGTCGCCGTATAATGTACGCAACATTCCAGGCCACGGGTGTTTAATACATAAAATGCCTTCAACACAATTTCCTTTCAACTCATTTCCTTCCGGATCAACAAGAATTGGTTGAACTCCGGGAAGTGGCAGCGTTGCCAACGATGGTTTTGTTGGCGTGATTCCGGCCAGTGGTGTAATCATAATCCCTCCTGTTTCGGTTTGCCACCAGGTATCAACAATTGGGCACTTGCCTTTTCCAATTAAGTCATGGTACCAGCGCCAGGCTTCTTCGTTAATCGGTTCCCCAACCGTTCCTAAAACTTTAAGCGAGCTTAAATTGTGTTTTGTTACCCATTGGTCGCCCTGTGCAACTAAAGCGCGGATTGCTGTTGGTGCGGTATAAAACTGGTTTACTTTATATTTATCAACAACTTCCCAGAAACGACCAGCATCGGGCCAGGTTGGAACGCCTTCGAACATTACGGTGGTAGCTCCTGTTAACAGCGGACCATATACAATGTACGAGTGCCCGGTTACCCAACCAATATCGGCAGTACACCAATAAACATCGCCATCGCTGTATTGAAACACATTTTTAAAAGTGTATTCAGCGTAAACCATGTAGCCCCCGGTTGTATGTACTACGCCTTTTGGTTTTCCGGTTGAACCCGAAGTATATAGTATGAATAACATGTCTTCGGCATCCATCGTTTCAGCCTTGTTCTCGGTAGAAACATCAGCAATTAAATCGTGCCACCAAACGTCACGACCTGCTACCCAACCAATCTCCTCTTCGGTACGTTTTAAAACCACCGAACTTTCAACGCAAGGGCATTTTTCCATGGCTTCGTCAGCAATTTTTTTCAGAGGAATCGATTTTGTTCCGCGGAATCCACCATCAGATGTAATTACTACTTTTGCTTGGGCATCGTTTACCCTGTCGGCAAGCGCTGTGGCCGAGAATCCTGCAAAAACAATTGAATGAACAGCACCAATGCGCGCACAAGCCAACATTGCAATGGCCAGTTCGGGAACCATGGGAAGATAAAGTGCAACACGATCGCCTTTTTCAACGCCCAACTTTTTAAGCCCATTTGAAAATTGTTTTACCTTATCGAAAAGTTCACCATAGGTAAGTCTAACTTCCGGCTCTTTCGGATCGTTGGGCTCCCAAATAATTGCTACCTGATCTTTGCGTGTAAACATGTTACGCTCAAAAATATTTTCAGTAATATTTAGCTTCCCATTAACGAACCAGTTAACATCTGGCGCACCTTCTCCTTCAAACTTGTGATCTAGAACTTTGTCCCATTTTTTTTGCCAATAATGACTTTCGGCAATTTCACCCCAAAATGCATCGGGATCGGCAACACTCTCTTGATACTTTTGAAAGTACTCGGCTAAACTTGTGATTTTATTTACCATAACAGTAATTTTAGTTTAATAAGATTCTATTTTAGAATGTTAGAAATCAATTTTTGTTCACCAACAAAGCATTAAAAAATACCGTTTGCACGATTTTTTCCAGTTGAGAATAAATCATAATTGGGCTCAGCTATATTTGCTTCGTAAAAGTTTTCGAAGAAGAAGGGTGAAATCCTGTATGGTAAAATCGATTGACTCAATATAGTGGATTTTTGAGATACAAGCTTCATAATTAGATTTTGAAATTACGATAAAAATATTTTCGAAAGAAAGAAATGTATATATTATAGAACACTACGTTTGTGTCTGTAAAACATATAGTTAGTTTTGAAAAGTTGGATGTTTTTTTTATATTTTTAGGACGCCGACTTTTCGACTTCTTCCATTTTTACTTCTTTCTTCTTTTTATACTTGTATTTACAAGTGAAGCAGAGGTTTTATCGAAATTATTTCTCTGTAAATAGCCATTAGAAAGTTACATCGATTCGGTTTTGAATATATTTTGTTAATGTTCGATAAAATAGATTTTTACAAATTAAAGCCAAAGTTTAAATTTTTATGACAATGTTTTTTTCTGACACATGGAATTATTTCTATTTATAAGTTCGAAATTTTGAATGATGGTTTACAACATAAAATTATCTGAGAAATATTATCAATAGACTAAGTGCTTTGCCGTAACTTCGAATTGTAAAAAATCAACTAATGAAAAATTTTAAGGAATTACTTGAAGCCGCAAAAAAACAACCTATAAAAAGGCTTGTTGTTGTAAACGGTGTTGACGTGCATACACTCGAAGCTTTAGACGAGGCGGTTACAATGGGATTTGTAGAACCTATTTTAACAGGAAACGAGGAACGTATTAAAGGGAAATTAAGTTCCCTAAATATCGATCCGGGAAAATACAAAATCATACATGCCGATTCGTCGCGGGCAGCAACCGAAGCTGCTGTGAAATTGGTACATGACGGAGATGCCGATTTGATTATGAAGGGGATGGTTTCTACTGATAAGTTTATGAAAGTACTTCTTAAAAAGGAATATGGTTTACTGCCATCACGCGCTACCCTTAGCCATATTTCAGTAATGGATAATCCTAATTATCATAAGTTGCTTATATTTAGTGATGCCGCGGTAATTCCTTATCCTGATTTGAAACAGAAAATTTTAATGACAGAATATTTGATTCACGCTTCTCAACAGCTGGGAATTGAAGATCCAAAAGTTGCTGTAATTGCACCCACGGAGCAAATTATTATTTCTATTCAGAGCTGTATGGATGGAGCAACCATTGCTAAAATGTCGGAGCACGGACAAATTGAAGGCGGAATTGTTGACGGTCCAATGGCGTTGGATGTGGCAATTGATAGTTATTCTGCCGATATAAAAGGATTTAAATCTCCTGTGACTGGCGATGCAGACTGCCTGCTTTTCCCTACCATTGATGCAGCAAATGTGTTTTATAAAACAAATTCGCAACTTTGTAATGCTGAAATGTCGGGTGTTATAGCTGGTGCTAGAGTACCTGTTGTTGTTTCATCTCGTGGAGATAGCGAAAAAACAAAGTTAAATTCAATTGCATTAGCATCATTATTAAGTTAGTATGCACCGTGTACTTGCCATAAATCCGGGCTCAACCTCCACCAAGTTTGCCGTCTATTTTAATACTGAATGTATTTTTACAAAGACAATTCGGCATCCTTTGGAGCAATTGCTTCGCTACAAAAATATAATCGACCAGTTTGCGTTTCGAAAAGGCTTAATTATCGAAGCCTTGATGGAAGAGAATATTGAGGTTGATTCTATAAAATATATAATTGGAAGGGGCGGGTTAACCTATCCCCTGGAGTCCGGTGTTTACCGGGTTAATAATTTAATGTTGAAACATTTGCGCGATGGTGTAATGGGACAGCATGCCAGTAATCTGGGGCCAATGCTTGCTGATTATATTGCTTTGCAAATTCCCAATGCACAAGCTTTTATAGCCGATCCGGTTGTAACAGACGAGTTGCAGGATGTTGCACGCTTTGCCGGTCATCCGAAGTTCGAAAGACGCTCAATTTTTCATGCGCTCAATCAAAAAGCTACGGCGCGTTTTCATGCAAAGGAGGTAAATCAAAATTATAAGGATTTACGCCTGATTATTGCTCACCTTGGAGGTGGGATTTCGGTGGGCGCCCACAAGAACGGTCGGGTGATTGATGTTAATAATGCGCTGGATGGTGAAGGTGCATTTAGTCCTGAAAGAGCAGGGACACTTCCGGTTGGACAAATTATTGAAATGTGTTTTGCTGGTGAATATTCGAAAGAACAAATAAAACGAATGGTACTTGGCGAGGGTGGTTTTGTGGCTTATTTAGGAACTAACGATGCCTTGGAAGTGGAGAAGCGTGCAAAGGATGGTGATGAAAATGCTGTGGTAGTTCAGGAAGCTTTATTTTACCAGATGACTAAAATGATTGGCGAAATGGCAGTGGTATTAGAAGGTAAGGTTGATGGTATTCTTTTAACCGGAGGACTTGCTTATAATAAGGAACTGGAAAAATATGTAAGGCAAAAAGCAGGTTTTATAGCGAAGGTATTTGTTTATCCGGGAGAAGATGAGCTGGAAGCTTTGGCCATGAATGCGCTGCGGGTTGCGAATGGAGAGGTAGAGGCTAAAGAATATAAAAACTAAAGCCCCTGCAGATTGCAGAGGCTCTTTTCATTCGGAACAAATATCTATTTATTGTCATCGTTTAAGGCAAATGATTCGTTGTACCTATGTTCTGTTCTTTTTTTGTTTGGACACCAACATTTGGTATCGATCATCCAGTTTTCTATTACTAGGGGCTCTTCTTTTTCAATAACCATGCAACATTTAACTTTCCAAAGTAAATCTGTGATTTCATAAATCTCAGCATTTTTGCTTGCTAACATTTCTGTCAAATATGTATTTTCTGAAATTTTCTGCACTTTCATGTTGTCTACTGTCCCTGTCATCCAGCTTTCAACTTGTAAGGGTTCTTCTGTATCAATGGCTGCATATTGTGACGAAATCCTTTCCGATTCCAGAACAGCAAAAACTTCGGCATTTTTGTGAGCTAAACTCTGTGCCAAACTTTGTTCAAATTCGTTACTCTCTTTTGTAGTTAGTTTCCAGTAATGGCATTCTGTCATCCATGATTCCAATTCTAAATCGCTCTCATTTTCCAATGCCAGTAGTTCTTCAATGTCTTTTTGTTTATCTATTTTATCCCAAATGTCGTCGGTTTTTTGTTTGTAAAGACCATTCAGATAAACGTTTGGATTAACACTTTTTACTTGGTCAGCAGGGTACTCCATTGTTTTTGTCTGAACTTTTATTTGCGATAATATATCTTCTATAAATAATTCAGGTTCTTCAATGTCACGAAGTGTATATAGCATATCCTGATAAGCTTTTTGCCTGTTTTCGAATAACTTCTCATTCAACTTATCTGTTTCAAGAGTCTGCCTGTTCTTCACTGTTAATTCAGCATTTATTGAAGGTAGAAAGTTGAATTCGGGCATGTCTGAATCTTCATTTGAATTCTCGGAATACATTACCACCAATCCCATGTTTGCTGGAGTTTGATTCAGATACCCCAAAGAATTTTCAGAAAAAGAATAGGTGTTTTGTAAAAGCTTTGTAACAGATACAATAAATAATATGCATCCAAAAGCTAATAGAGATAGTAGCATCATTTTGTTGTTTAAAGCTTGTTCACTTTCAAATTTGTCAACTTGTGTTTTCATGATTATATCCTCCCGTTTTTAAATTTAAAATCTATTTGTTTTTCGATTTTATAATTCAAAGGTAGTTTACAAGGAGGGCTGATATCTACCAGTTAGATCCCAAAATATAGAAGAGGATGCTTATTGAAAATGCCTTTGTTTATTAGGCTTTTGGAATTCTACCACAGAAATACCAAATGATGCAAATGGTGTATCATTTAAGAAAAATCAGGTAGTTTCCCGGGTGATTTTATGAAATTAGGGATTAAGAATATTCATGTTCCTTTCATATATTCAGAGGGGAGTTTCCCGAATAATTCTTTAAAACACTTGGCAAAATACGAGGGATTATTAAAACCAACTTCATAGGTGATTTGTGCAATGTTTCCAAAATTTTTATCGATTAAACTGGCAGCGCGTTTTAATCTAATGGTTCGGATAAATTCGCCAGGCGTTTGATTGGTTAAGGCTTTAATTTTTCTGAAAAGTTGCATTCGACTCATCAAAATTTCTTCCTGTAATTGTCTTACTTCAAATTCTGAATTACTAATATTCTCTTCAATAATTTCCATTACCCCGTTCAGAAATCTTTCATCGGCCGAGCTTACCGCAATATCTTTTGGTTCTAAATTCAGATTATTAGTAAATCGTTCGCGTAGTTTTTTGCGCTGTTCAATTAATTTTCTGATGCGCAAGTTAAGTTCTTTCATGCTAAATGGTTTAGCAAGAAATGCGTCAGCTCCAGTTTCCAAACCTTCTAGTTTGTCATCAATTTTCGATTTGGCTGTTAAAATTATGATTGGAATATGGCTGGTTCGTTCATCCGATTTTAGTTTTCTACTCATTTCGAACCCATCCATTTCGGGCATCATTAAATCAGAGACAATCAAATCCGGAATATTTCCAATTGCTTTATTTAGTCCAATCGCACCATTTTCGGCAGTTTCAACAGAATAGTTGTGCATTAGGTTCTCCCTAATAAATTCGCTTATTTCGAAATGGTCGTCAACCACCAAAACATGTGGCAAATTTTCTTCATTCTGAGATGTTGTACCATTTTCGTAAGGACTCAGTGTTTCATTTGAGTCATTGAAATCTTTAAGGTCCACATTATCAGTAATTTCCTTTTTAGCTATTACATATTCATCCTGGCTCAAATGTTCTTTACCAAGCGGAAGTTGAATTTTAAATTTAGTACCTTCTCCAACAACGCTTTCTGCTTCAATTTTTCCATGCATCAATTCAATCAATTCCTTTGTTAACGAAAGACCAATTCCGGTTCCAGTATTGGAATTTGTGTTGGGGCCATCAACTTGGTAGAACCTGTCGAAAATCTTCTTTAACTCATTTTCTGGTATACCGTTTCCTGTGTCTTGTATAATTAATTCGAGCTTATTGACCGAAGGACAACTCGCAAAACAAAAAACCTGGCCCCCAGTGGGTGTAAATTTTATAGCATTCGATATCAGATTGTTTATTACCTTTTCTAGTTTAGGAGCATCAAAAAATCTAATTCTTTTATCAGGAGGTAAATAACGGTTGAATTTGATGTTTTTTTGTTCGGCCAGTGATGCAAAATTGGCAAAACGAACTTTAATAAACTTAACAATGTCACCTTCGGATAATTCTAGTTTCAAGCTTTTTGCATCAATCTTCGACAAGTCGAGCATCTGGTTAACAAGCTGAAGAATGGTGTTTGCATTTTTTCGCATTAGTTTAATCTGATGTCGACTAGGTTTTTTTTGTGCTTCTGAATCTAGCATTTGTTCCAGCGGTCCAAGTATTAACGTTAATGGTGTTCGCAACTCATGCGAGATGTCAGAATAAAGTTGAGTTTTCAACTCATCCATTTCGGTAAGCAGTTCATTGGCTTTTTGTTTGTGTTTGTAGCTGCGGTACATAAGAAACAGAAAAATCAAGGAAAACAGTAGTACTACCAATGAGATAGCAATAAGGAGTTCTCTTCGATTTTCTTTGAGTTTCGCATTCATCTCCATCTGCTCTATTTCCAACCTTGTTAATGTATGATTTGCTTGTTCTGTTTTATTTTCAGCTTCAAATTCAAGATGTTTATTTAAAAAGTAAAAAGCCGTTTTATTATCATTCTTTATTTTGTAAAAATCGCTTAATAATCTCGTAAAGTTTGATAAAGTAGCTACTCCTATTATCTTTTGGTTTTGGGGGTTTTCGAACAGTTGTTGAGCTTCCATTAATTTGGATTCTGCTTCTGATATTCTGTTTCGCATAAAAAGAAATTCGCCAAACAGATAGGGGGCCATAAACTTATCTCTTGCATCACCTACAGTTTTCGAAAGTTCATAACCACTTTTAAAATAGAAATTCGCCTTATTGTATTCCTTTTGTTTGTTATATAATAATCCCAAATTTATTTGGCAGTTAAGGATATTGGGGGCGTTTTGAACAGTAAGTATTTTTTCTGATTCTTTAAGGTAATATTCAGCCATTTCTAACGAATCCTGGGTTTCTAACATTCCTCCCAAATTCAAATAAATTCCTCCCACGCGACTGGTATCTTTTATCTCTGAATATAAACGGGCACTGTTGGTGTAATGAATATTTGATAAATCAAATTTGCCGATTCTGCGGTAAAGAATTCCAAGACTATTTTGTACTTGTGCCATTCCAATAGAATCATTGGTTTGTCTATAATAGTTCAGCACCTCCTGAAAAAGATGTAGCCCCAGTATGTAATCACCGTCGTTTCTTAATCGTTTTGCCTTATTGTATTTGCAGTTAGCAGCATAATCGTAAAGATTATTTTGCTCGCAATACCCGATAATATTATCCCAAAAAACAAAAGTAGTGTCGTCATTTAATTCATTAAGTATGTTGTTAATGTCTTCTAGAACAGACCGTTTTATGGAATCATTATCAACCGATTTGAAATGTGCAAACAACGAATCTAGTTTGTTATTACTATTTCCGAAAGAGAAGGAAGCATAACAACTGAGGATTACAAAAAGCACTATGTGTTTTACAAATTTCATTTTTGTTCAGTAAATTCAACCACACCAAGTCTTCTCATTCTTTTTAACCACAAGAGGATTTCTTTTTCAGATGCAACTTGTTTTACCTTTTGTACATAATTTCTAAAAGAAAGTTCCGAAAGATTTTTTAGAAGAAAAATTTCTTTTGAGGAAGTACGTATTCTTTTACATTTAACTTCGGACACCGCAACAAGCAAATAGTAGTAAGTTCCTTTTCTAACTTTATTTTTGTCTCGTTCCCAATTGTTTTCTGAAGGAACAATTTTTTCCAGTTTGTAAGAAGTCGTTAGAATTTTCCATACCGGCGTTGGTTTTATACAGAAATTGCCGCTAGCCTGAATGCTTTTTGTTTGAGGATTAATGAGTTGCCAACTATTAAATATTAATTCTAATAAAGCAGAGTAGGTTTCATATGCAAAAATATCACCGATAATAGTATTCTTGTTTCTGATATCATTTTTTATCATAAAATTATCGACAACTCTTATCCAGTGCAACGGAATGTTAATTTGGTCTTTTTCTGTTGTTGTTGTTATTATTTCAAATTCATTTTTAAACAGTTGAAGCAAATCGACATTCTTTATCCTGTTTTCAATAAAGGAGGATAATATAAACAAGGTATTTCTAAAGTGTTTTGAGTTATTAATAATTAGTCGGAGATAAAATGTTTCAAATCTGTCGATTGATTTAACAGGTAGATAATAAAAAGAACTAAAAATGGAGGGATACTTTTTTATCATTTTTATCTCTTCTTCTCCACAGACGTTGCGGGAAAAATTAGAGAACCTTCCGTCGAATTTTAATTTTTTATGATGGTTTTTAAAGATTGGTGTTCCCGGAAGCAGTGTTAGCTCTGATACTTGGGTAAGTGCTCCTTTTAAAGCCAAAATCATGGCACTACGTAATGTTTTATTTAATTCTTTTTCTGTTTCTTCGGGAAAGCCTATAATAAAAGAAGCATGCATTGTAATTCTGTTTATCCGGCAGATATCAGCAATTTCATAGGCTTTGGACACATCAAGGTTCTTTTTTATTATTTTCTGCATTCGTTCCGAGCCTGTTTCAATTCCAAAAAATATATTTCTGCAACCGGCATCTTTCATTTTAAGCAACATTTCCTTGTTTACACAATCAATTCTTGCCGAACAGGTCCAGCTAAATTCAATGCCTTTTGTTTCCTTAATTGAAATTAGTTTGTTGCACAATTCAAAAACAAAGTCTTTGTTGAGGGTAAACATATCGTGGGCAAAACTGAACGATTTTATTTTTCGTTTGTGAAATGCCAAAAGCATCTCATCAATTATTCTTTTAGCAGATTTGACCCTGTATTTGTTTTCGAAAAATTGGTTGGTAGAACAGTAGGTACATTGGAAAGGACATCCTCTTCCAACATCTAGTTTAAGCCATTTTAACCTAGGTATTAATTCGTATGCAGGAATAGGCAAATTATCAAGGTTAGATATGGCTCCATTAAGCCTGTTGATTTGAATCTGCCCAGAGTCTGTTCTAAAACTTAATCCTGATATAAAAGATAAGTTAGGTTTGTCCAGAGCCAGTTCTTTTATAAGTTGTGGAAAAGTATGATCTGCCTCACCCGATAAAACGTAATCGATAAACGTAAAATTACTTAGTGTTTTTGTTGCAAGAATGGAAGCCTGCGGGCCACCAAATACAATCGGAATTTCTGGTGCAAGCCGTTTAATTTCTTTTGCTATCAATAATGAGGCTGGGTAAGTAATACACCATGTGGAAAAGCCAATTAGCTTGGGTTTATTTTTTAGTATATCAATAGCCGCTTTTTCGTAATCTGTTTTTTTAATTAAGGTTACGGTGGGTTTGTAAACTTTCACCTTATTTGAATTCAGCTGTAAAGTAGATGCAATACTTAATAAGCCTAAAGGCATAAAATTTTCTTTCGTCTTTTTCGAAAACGGATTAATGATTGGGGGGATTAACAATATTTTAGTTTGGTTGATGTTCTTAATAGTTTTTATTATGAATGGTATTAGTCGTAAGATTCTTTGTCATCACTGTCTACTTCGAAAATAAAATTCCGTAAGTATGATTTATCGTTAACCGGACTTTTTAATGCTTCTTTTAGGCTAGCCATTCCGTTATCATTCCACCAGCCATTTACTGCATCTGCAAATGATTTTCCATCGACAATCGTTCCGCCATGCTTATCAGCTGTACATCTAATTTTAATTTTGAATTTCTTGGTTTTAATAAATTCGTCCTGTGCTTCTACCATTTTTTTTCCTCCTCAATTCTTGGTTAATAATTAAAGTTTTGATAATATTAATTGTTACGCTAAATGTGCTAGAAATGAATTATTTAACGATTTTAAAGAAAAAAAGTTGCAGTAAATGTTAAAAACTGCTCTTCATGAAATCGAAGATATTTTTTTACATAAAACACTCAATAATTTCATCCACATTAGATTTGTTGTCATTTCGCAGAATTAGATACATAATGGCAATCGATTGTATATAATTATTAAATTAGTCGTTTGATAATAATTTGTGAATACAGGATTGAATATTATTGCAATTCAGAAACATAACCAATGCTTTAAACCAACTTTATGAACCATCAGAAAGGTCTGTCCATTATTTTATGTTTTTTTATTTTCATTTTTAGTCTTATTGCTCAAGAAAATGAAATTCCCAAACTTGATAATCCCATGTCGGTTGAATACCTAAAAAAGAACCTCCGAAAATCTCAGCCTCGTTTGGTTTTAAATACTGAATTGGAGAAAGAGTTGAAAAGGAAAATCAAAATCGATCCGGTTGTTCAAAACATGTACGAGGCTATACGTTTAAATGCCGAAACCATTTATAATGAACCTTTATCAAAACACGAAAAAGTAGGGAAACGTTTATTAGGTGTTTCACGCGAAATGCTTTGGCGTATAAATATGTTGGGTATGGTTTATCGAATTGAGAATGATAAACAAGCCTTACAAAGAATAAACAGTGAGATACTTGCAGTCTGCAACTTTCCAGATTGGAATCCGTCACATTTTCTCGATGTTGGCGAAATGTGCCTGGCCGTTTCTTTGGCTCTCGACTGGACTGCCGGCGAACTACCCAAATCAACCATTGAGTTGGCCATAACTTCATTAATCGAAAAAGGTATAAAACCAAGTCACCCCGAAGGTGGAAGGCCAGGCTGGTGGGTATTTGGCAATAACAATTGGAATCAAGTTTGCAACGGTGGAATGATTGCCGCTGCTATTACAATTGCCGAACGCAATCCGGAATTAGCGGCAGAAATATTGCATCGTTCATTAGAAGGTTTACCTCACGCTTTAGCCGAATATGGTCCAGACGGTGTGTATCCTGAAGGTTCTACATATTGGGGATATGGTACAGGCTTTTCTGTAATTACAGCGGCTATGCTCGAAAGTGCTTTTGGACACGACTTTGGGCATTGGGAATATCCTGCATTTAAAGAGAGTGCTGTTTTCAGAGTAATGTGCAATGCTCCCTCGGGGATGTACTACAACTTTGCTGATTGTGGCAATCATAGAACATCAAATGGCGATATCGTTTTAGCGTGGTTTGCAGCAAAATCGGGCAACAAAGCATTTTTCGAAAAGGAACGATTTTTACGGTCTCCAGAGGAGATGGGAAAACTTCATAGATTGGGTGGGGCAGCATTGGTTTGGCTCTCGCAGTTTGAAGAAAAGACTGGCGATCAAATTCCCACAGCATGGAAAGGTGAAGGTTCGAACCCTATTGTGATTTTTACAGGTGGCGAAAACGACCCTCACAACTATTATTTTGGAGGAAAAGGTGGCAACGGAATGGTTAACCATGGAAACATGGATGGTGGTTCCTTTATATTTGAATTAAATGGAGTTCGTTGGGTGGTTGATCCTGGGAATCAGGGGTATAACGATTTGGAAAAACATGGCTTTGATTTATGGAACAAAAACCAGAACAGTCAACGTTGGACCTTGTTGACAAAAAATAATTATGGGCATAGCACAATTACCGTAAACGATTCACTGCACCGCACCGAAGGTTTAGCGACCATTACCGATTTTAAGGCTGGTGAAAAACCGGAAGCAACATTGGATATGTCAGCAACGCTTGGTGATGTGGTGTTAAAAGCTACACGACGTTTTGTAAAGGATAGTCAAACCTCAATTGTCATTGAAGATGAAATTGTAAAATCGGATAAAGCAGAATTAATTAGCTGGCAGTTAATAACTACT